>JBJFHQ010000222.1:0-11116 GCA_051893755.1 Oscillospiraceae bacterium | reverse complement strand
ACAAAATTATGCTCGAAAATCCGCACGCATATCCTATGTGGACAGGTTCTAAAAAGCGGCAGGGCTGCTCCGGCAGATAACAGGATCATATCCTCCGGAGGATCATGGTACAGAACGGGCTCAATGCACAGCATGGACATAAACGGAGAAGATCGGCAGCTGATATCCCATGAAAGCATCATTGACAGCTTCTGCGTATATAACGGAAAAATATACTATGGAGTCGATAACGGGATATTCTCCGATGAAAACGGACTGTATTCCATGAACTGCGACGGAACGGCGGCAAAACGTATTTACGGCACAAACTGCGTTATTACGTCTGTCAATGCTTACGGCGGAAAACTATATTTTGCCGAGAGAATATATGATGCTAAAACCTGCGGCTTCTCATATAATTTATGCAGCACAGCCCCCGACGGCAGCGACCGCAGTGTGCTTGTCTCCGACTGTGAAGCCGTGGAGCGGATAAATATTATTGGAGATACGATATATCTCAGAGCATATGACGGAAGAGTGTTCAGCTGCAAAACAGACGGAAGCGGCTTTGCCGAGCTGTAACTCACAGCACCATTATCAGCGTTCCCGCAGCAATAAGCACCATGCCGATGACCGATTTCACGGTCAGGCTCTCATGGAGAAATACGAATGCGAGGATAAGCGTCAGCACAACGCTCAGCTTGTCTATGGGCACTACCTTCGATACGTCGCCCAGCTGTATCGCCTTGTAGTAGCACAGCCACGAGGCTCCCGTGGCAAGCCCCGACAATATCAGGAACAGCCAGCTTTTTCCGCTTATCCCGGATATCCCGTGCTGCTCGCCTGTGATGAACACCATGACCCACGCCATTGCAACGACGACTATCGTTCGTATCGCCGTTGCAAGATTTGAATTTACTCCGTCTATGCCCACCTTTGCAAGAATTGACGTAAGTGCGGCAAAAACTGCCGAAAGTATCGCAAATACCAGCCACATAAAGCTTTTCTCCTTTTTCATAATAGGTCACCTCATTTTATGGAAATTATAATACATAAATTTATACATTGCCATTAAATACTGTAAATTTTTTTCGGATATGTATCTCATATCCGATTTTTTTATTCACGTCCCCCGATAAGACAAATTTCTCCCGACAGACAGGCTATAATGAAAATAATCGACCTGTTTGAAAAAGAAAGGACTGATATAAAAATGATCAAGGAGAATAAAACGGAGAAACGAGAAGATGACGGCTTGAATTATACCATAAAAAAACATAAGCCTGTCAGGGACAGCTACTCTGCGGCTGCGGAGCTTTCGGAGATGTCAGCGCTCTGGGAGAAGGGGACGATACGCTTTGCGGCAGCAGCGGCGGGAGCCTTTCTGCTCACAAAAGCCGAGATAGGAGGGATACATTCTCCGATGTCGGTGTCCTTCTGCGCAGTGCTGGGAGCGGGCGGAAATGCTGCGGCGCTCCCGGGAATGCTTATTTCCTGCATACTGTTCGGGACGCTGGCAGAGAATATTACAGAGCTGGCGGCGGCTTTTTTCATGCTTATCGTGAAGCTGTTCACCTCCCACAGATTTTCCGTCAAGGGAGGTACGATTTTTTCCTCCGCCGTATATTTCGGCTTCGGAAGCCTATATCTGCTTTACTGCGGATTTTCCCTCTCTGCCCTTGCCGCAGTGATATTCCGCACGGCGGTATGCGGCTCGGCGGCGTACATATTCGGAAGAGCGGCAGCTGTCCCATACGGCGACAACAAGGCTGCCGATCCTGTGCCCGCCTTCATCTGCGGGATAATTTTCGCCTCGGCGCTCTGCGGAATCAATGTATACCTGTTCAATCTCGGCAGGATAGCTGTCATTATCGCCGCTGCTGTTTTTGCGAAAAAATACGGCTGCTGCGGAGGTGCTGCCGCAGGTGCCGCAGGAGCTGCCGCTATGATACTCTGCGACAGCTATTTCTCCCGTTCGGCAGTGTTTATCGTCATTGCCGCTTTATCGGCAGGACTTTCCGCGCACAGGGGACGTCTTGCGGTGAGCCTTACGCTGATTTTTACTTCGCTTGTGCTGACGGTCATAGTGGGCATACCCTCGGGTGCGGCTGAATATGTGGCTGATTCGGCAGTGGCAGGGCTATTGTACTTTATCATTCCCGAAAGGCTGTACAGTCCCTGCATCGACAAAATGGACAGGCAGGACAGGGGAGAGAGCCGTCACATCGACGCAAGACTAAAATTCTCTGCGGCAGTCCTCGAGGAAGTAGGTTCGGATATCGCCGCGGCAAGGAGGATCTACGACGGCAAGGAGTGCGAGCATGATATCGCAGCAGCAGTGCGGATAAAGGTATGCTCAAAATGCCACAGCGGAGAATATGCGGGCTGTGACGAGTGCTCTGCCGCTTCGGAGGACAGGGGGGATAATTCTCCGCTGGAAAACGCGGCGAGGATAGTTCTGAGAAAGGGCATACTGACCGAAAAGGAGCTGCCCACAAGGCTGACCCGCTGCACCCGAAAAACAGAACTGATAAAATGCTTTAACCGCGAGGTCCTGACCGAGGAGCGCAGAAGATACTCCGAAAGGCTTTCGGGAGGGATATGCGCCGCTTCGCTGGAACAGCTAAAAGCTCAGCGCATCGCCTATGAAAACATGGGCAGCGGCGGACTGCGGTACAACGGACGGCTGTCGGTCATCGCCTCGGACGCGCTTCGTTCCTTTGATATCGGCGTCAGATCGGCGGCGGTGTATTTCGACCGCAGCGGAAGAGCCTATGCCGAGGCGTTTATCATTGATTGGGAAAATATCCCTTTTGACGAGATGACCGACAGGCTTTCCTCCGTTACGGGAATGGCGCTGGATATCCCTCTTATCGAAAGGGCGGAGGGGGAAAAGAATATCCTGCGCTGCCGCTGGTGCAGAGTTCCCGAATTTATCGCCGATGTGGGGATACGCTCTGCGGCGGGCGGCAGGGAAAAATCCGGGGATTACGCGGACTATTTCCGTGACGGCTTCGGAAAGCTGTACATTATCCTTTCGGACGGAATGGGCAGCGGGCAGCGCGCTGCCGAGGAAAGCTGCATGGCAGTATCGGTGATAAAGCGCTTTATCCGTTCCGGCGCAGGCGTGGAAGCGGCAGTCTATTATGCAAATCTGCTCCTTGCGGGTGTGTCCTCCGATGAGATATTCACCACGGCGGATATCATGGAGCTTGACAGCTACACGGGCAAATGCACCTTCTACAAGCAGGGCGCGGCTGAAAGCTATATCCGCTGCGGAGATGAAGTGGTGACTGCGGAAAATCGTTCGCTGCCTGTGGGGATACTTCCCGAGACGTCTATCAGTCCCGTGAGCTTCTACCTTAAGGCGGGGGACGGCGCAGTGATGATATCAGACGGAGTAAGCGGAAACAGTGACTATATCCGTGAGATCCTGATGAACGATACCATTACCTCGGAAATGTGCGCGGAGAAGATAATAGCCTCGGCCTTATCCGACGAACGCAGAAAAGATGACAAGACTGCTGCCGCAGTAAAGCTTTATGCCTATTAATGGAAAAATCGGCTGAAAATCTTGTTAGTAATATTTTACAAAAGCATGTAATTTCAGGAATATTTCCTTTGTAAAAATTAACAATAGAGGGAAATATAGCTGTTTTTTATGGATATTTTGTTGATTTTCAAGAGAAATGTTGAAAAAGTTTGTCACTATGCACAAGGCAAAGTATAGATTTACGTCAGAATTGTAAAATCATCACAAAAACACTTGCAATTTGATACATAATCTGTTAAAATATATTTAGATATAAGCAATGGTATAAAATCTGCTTAAATATGTATTTCTGACTTGGGAAGGATGTTTTAGAAAAATGGCTAATCAAGAAAAACCAAACCATGACAACTACGATTTTCCTTTGTATGTTTTCCACAACGGAAGCAACTATGAAGCTTTTAACTTTTTCGGCGCTCATAAGGGCGAGCAGGACGGAAAACAGGGCGTTTTCTTCCGTGTATGGGCACCTCATGCCAAGAGCGTTTCTCTCGTAGGCGATTTCAATAACTGGGACAGAAGAAAAAATCCCATGTACCGTCTGTCCGATAAGACTGTATGGGAGATATTTATCCCCGATGTTGAACAGTATTTTCTCTATAAATACAGCATTGAGACCGCTCACTGCAGCATCGTCAACAAGGCAGACCCCTTCGGCACTCATATGGAGACCCGCCCCGATACGGGCACGAAATATTTCGATATCGACGGCTACAAGTGGAACGACAGCGCATGGTTCGAAAAGAAAAAGAAGGTGAATCTCTATGAGAGCCCCATGAATATCTATGAGGCACATCTGGGCTCATGGAGGACCTATCCCGACGGCGAGCCTTATGATTACGTTAAATTCGCCGAGGAAATGTCCGTTTATCTCAACGAAATGGGCTATACTCACTTAGAGCTCATGCCGCTGGCAGAGTACCCTTACGACGGCTCCTGGGGCTATCAGAGCATAGGCTATTATGCTCCGACCTCGCGCTACGGCACCCCCGAGCAGTTCATGCAGATGATAGATATTTTCCACAAAAATAACATCGGCGTTATCCTTGACTGGGTACCCGCTCATTTCCCCAAGGACGGCGCGGGACTCTTTGAATTTGACGGCGACTGCTGCTATGAATACTCCGACCCCCTCAAGAGAGAGCATGCTTCATGGGGCACAAGAGTGTTCGACTACGGCAGGGGAGAGGTACAGTCCTTCCTTATCTCAAATGCTGTGTACTGGATAGAGAAATTCCATGTGGACGGTCTGCGCGTCGATGCGGTGGCTTCCATGCTTTATCTGGACTATGATCGCCGAGACGGCGAGTGGCGCCCCAACAAGGACGGCGGCAACGAGAATTACGAAGCTATCGAATTTTTAAGAAAGCTCAACACAGCTGTTTTCGGAAGAAATCCCAACGTTATCATGGCTGCGGAGGAATCCACCGCATGGCCTATGGTAACAAAGCCTGCCGACGTGGGCGGACTGGGCTTCAACTTCAAGTGGAACATGGGCTGGATGAACGATACCCTGTCCTACATGAGCATGGACCCCATTTTCCGCTCGGGCAATCACAACAAGCTGACCTTCTCCTTCTTCTATGCCTTCAGCGAGAACTTTATCCTGCCTATCTCCCACGATGAGGTGGTACACGGAAAGGCTTCCCTGTTCGGCAAGATGAGCAGCACCTCAATGGAGGGCAAGTTTGCTTCTCTCCGTGCGTTTATGGCGTACATGATCGCTCACCCCGGCAAGAAGCTGAACTTCATGGGCAACGAGTTTTCACAGGTCATCGAGTGGAATTTCGAGCAGGAGCTTGACTGGCTGCTGCTCCAGTACGACTCCCACAGAAAGATACAGGATTATTTCCGCAGACTCAATCACATCTACCTTGAATATTCTCCCCTCTGGAGAAACGACGATTCATGGGACGGCTTCAAGTGGATATGCGCCGACGACTATACTCAGAGCGTTATCTCCTTCAGAAGAATAGACGCCAGCGACCCCGAAAAGAAGCGTGAGCTTATATGCGTATGCAACTTTGTTCCCGTTGAAAGGACAAAGTACCGCATTGGCGTTCCCTATGCGGGCTCGTATAAGCAGATACTTAATTCCGATGACATCGAATTCGGCGGCTCGGGTACTGTGAACAACAAGACTATCAAGGCTGAGGAGTATTCGATGCACGGCTGCGATTATTCTATCGAGCTGGATATCCCTCCGCTGTCTGCGCTCTACTTTGAGTATGTTCCTCCCAAGACGAGGAAAAAGACTGCAAAGACTGCGGATACTGCCACTGCTGAGCCTAAGAAAACAACAAGAGGACGCAAAAAAGCTGCCGCGGAGCCTGCTGCAGAAGCTGCTCCCGCAAAGACGACTGCTGTAAAGAAGCCCCGCACCAAAAAGGCGGCAAAGCCTGCAGAGCCTAAGGAAAAGGCTTCGGACAGCGATAAGGAAAACAAATAAAACCTGTATAGGCACAGGTTTAATATAAAGCCGATCATCGGCGGATAGGAGTTAATTATGTATACAAAAAAAGAATGTGTCGCAATGCTGCTTGCAGGTGGACAGGGCAGCAGACTTTACGCTCTTACACAGAATATGGCAAAGCCTGCCGTTCCTTACGGCGGAAAATACCGCATCATTGATTTTCCCCTTTCAAACTGCGTAAACTCGGGGATCGATACCGTGGGCGTACTTACTCAGTATCAGCCTCTGGCTCTTCACGATTACATCGGAAACGGTCAGCCCTGGGATCTGGACAAGCAGTACGGCGGCGTTCATGCGCTCCCTCCCTATCAGACCGCTCTGGGCGCTGAATGGTACAAGGGCACCGCAAATGCTATCTATCAGAACATTAACTTCATCGACAGATACAACCCCGAATATGTTGTAATGCTCTCGGGCGACCATATCTACAAGATGGACTACAATGCAATGCTCCAGTTCCACAAGGAAAAGGGCGCAGTTGCTACAATTGCCGTTCAGGACGTTCCCCTTGAGGAGGCTTCCCGCTTCGGTATCATGATCACCGACGAGAACGACAATATCGTCGATTTCGAGGAAAAGCCCAAGCATCCCCGCTCCACATACGCTTCAATGGGTATCTACATATTCACATGGAGCAAGCTCAGACAGTACCTCATCGACAACGAGAACAATCCCGACGAGGACAAGGATTTCGGCAAGGCTATCATCCCCAACATGATGAAGGCAGGCGAAAAGCTGGTAGCTTACATGTTTGACGGATACTGGAAGGACGTTGGAACTCTTGATTCCCTCTGGGAAGCAAACATGGACCTGCTCAATCCAAACATTCCTATCGACCTTTACGACCCCGACTGGAAGATGTATTCGAGAAATCCCGTTCTTCCTCCTCAGTATATCGGCTCCGATGCAAAGGTAGAAAACTCCATGATAGCAGAGGGCTGCTCCGTTGACGGAACTGTTGATTTCTCCGTCATCTACGAGGGCGTTACCATTGAAAAGGGTGCTGTCGTTACCGACTCTATCATCATGCCCGGCTCGGTCATCAAGTCAGGCGCTGTTGTTGAGTATGCTATCGTCGGCGAAAACTGTGTTATCAACAGCAGAGCAAGAGTAGGCAAGCGCCCCGAGGACGTTGAAAACAGAGACGACTGGGGCATCGCAGTGGTAGGTCACAACATCACGATCTCCGAAAATGCAGAGGTCGCACCTAAGAAGATCATTTCCGAAAATATGTAAGCCCGAAGAGCTGAACACTTAAAAAAGGATGGTTACAGATAATGAGTATGAATAAAAAGGTTCTTGGCATGATCTTTGCCAATATGCACGAAAATACAGTCCCCGAGCTTACCAAGGAAAGAACAATGGGCTCAGTAATGTTCGGCGGACGCTACAGACTTATCGATTTTACCCTGTCCAACATGGTAAACAGCGGCATTGACGAGGTGGGCGTTATCACAAAGTCCAACTATCAGTCCCTGCTTGATCATCTGGGCTCCGGCCGTGAGTGGGACCTTGCCCGCAAGAAGGGCGGCCTGCACCTGCTCCCTCCGTTCAGCCACGTTACCAGCGGCATGTACAGAGGCCGTCTTGAGGCTCTCTACGGCGTAAGCGACTTCATTATCCGCTCCGACGCCGAGTACATCATCATGTCCGACTGCGACGTTGTTACCAGCATGGACTTCAATCCCATAATCGAGCAGCACATCGAAACGGGCGCTGATATCACCGTTGTATACGCAAGTGATGTTATCGACCTGGAGGACGCACGCAGAAGCACTATCTTCGGCATCGGCCCCGACGGCAGAGTGAACGATGTTCTTATCAATCCCTCTATCAGCGGCACAGCCAATGTTTCGCTGAACACCTTTATCCTCTCCAAGGAATTTCTTAAGAACCTCATTCTGGAGGGTGCTGCAAAGGGTCTTTACAGCTTCGAGGAGGACATCTTAAGAGCAAGAACTCACGAGTACAATATCGTAGGCTACTGCCACAAGAACTATTACAACAAGATCTCCTCAATGGTGGGCTACTACAATGCAAACATGGACCTTCTCGACTCCGAGAAGAGAAATATGCTCTTCCCCGACAACGCTCCCGTTTACACTAAGGTAAGAGATAATCCGCCCGCAAAGTATGCGATCGGCGCAAGTGTGAAGAATTCGCTCATTGCCGACGGCTGCATTATCGAAGGAACTGTTGAGAACTGCATACTCTTCAGAGGCGCAAGAGTGGGCAAGGGCTCCGTTGTCAAGAACTCCATCATCATGCAGGACAGCATCATCGGCAGCAAGTGCGAGATCAACTGCGTTATCACCGATAAGAACGTCCGCATCAGCGACGGCAGAATGCTGACAGGCTCTAAGAATTATCCTCTGTATATCGGCAAGGGAGCTGAGATCTGACCATCAACATGAAAGGACGCTGAAAAATATATGAGAATTTTATATGCAGCTTCCGAGGCGCTTCCTTACGCGGCGTCGGGCGGACTGGCTGACGTTGCGGGATCACTTCCCGCCGCAGTTAAGAGAGCGGGACATGACTGCAGGATAGTCCTTCCCCTTTATAAAAACATCAAGCCCGAGCTGAGAGAGGGACTGGAATTCCTCTGCAACTTCACCGTTGACGTGGGCTGGAGAAAGCAGTACTGCGGTGTGTTCAAGGGCGTTGTAAACGGCGTGGTATACTATCTTATAGATAATGAATACTATTTCGGCAGAGATGGTCTCTACGGCTTCTACGACGACTGCGAGAGATTCGTTTTCTTCTCCCGTGCTATCCTTGAAATGCTCAAGCACATCGACTTCAAGCCACAGGTCATCAACTGCAACGACTGGCAGACAGCCCTTGTGCCCGTGTACTATCAGGTATTCTACAAATATCAGTACGGCTACGACGGCATAAAGACTGTGTTCACCATTCACAATATCCAGTATCAGGGAAAGTATGGCATGGACGTGCTCAACGATGTTATGGGCATACCCATGTATCATACCCGCCTGCTGGAGTACGACGGCTCTATCAACATGATGAAGGGCGCTATCGAAACGGCAGACAAGATAACCACCGTTTCTCCAAGCTATGCATGGGAGATACTTGACCCGTGGTATTCCTATTCGCTGGATAGAGCGCTTGTTAACAAGCAGTACAAGCTCTGCGGCTTCCTGAACGGAATAGATACCGACCTGTATAATCCCGAGACCGACCCTGTTATTGCGAAGAATTTCTCCGCAAAGGATATCAGCGGAAAGGCAGAGTGCAAGAAGGCACTGCTTTCCGAGCTGAACCTGCAGGAGGGCGATGAGCCTGTTATCGGCATAGTTACGAGATTCGTGTCACACAAGGGCATTGACCTTATCAAGTACGTCTTTGAGGATATGCTCAATATGGGCGTGAAGTTTGCTGTTCTGGGTGCGGGTGAAAAGATATACGAGGATTTCTTCAAGGAAATGGCGTGGAGGCACCCCGACAGAGTAAGCGTAACTCTCGGATTTGTTCCCGAGCTGGCAAGGAGGATATACGCATCTGCGGATATGTTCCTGATGCCGTCTCAGAGCGAGCCCTGCGGACTTGCGCAGATGATATCCATGAGATACGGAACTATCCCCATTGTCCGCGAAACAGGAGGCTTGCGCGATTCCGTCCGCGATGCAGGCGGAGAAAACGGCAACGGCTTCACCTTCAAGACATACAATGCACATGATATGTTCGACGCTGTGCGCCGTGCAAAGGATTGCTACAATGACCGTGACAGGTGGAACAAGCTTGTTGTCGATGCGATGAACAACGATTTCAGCTGGGATTCGTCGGCGCAGCTTTATATCGGTCTTTACAGAGAGCTTGCTCCCGAGGACTGATCTCGAATAAACAGTATTTTAGTCCGTATGCCGGATAATGGTATACGGACTTTTTTATGCAACAAATCTTAACATGAAATGTTATGTTCTGTTGGTTGAAAACGGCGCTGATACGTTATATAATGATTTCAGGAGGTTGAAAAACATGATTGGCGGCAGGTTAAAGGAGCTTCGCAGAGAGAAGGGCTATTCTCTGGAGTATGCTGCGGAAAAAATAAACGTTTCAAGACAGACGATATCAAAATGGGAGTCGGGGGAGACTATTCCCGATGTGCTCAAATGCAAGGAGCTTGCGGACCTGTACGATATCTCGCTGGATATGCTTCTCGTTGAGGAGGGCGAAAATCCCGAGGAAAAACGAACGGGGAAATATCTTTTCGGCGCAGTCAAGGTGGGCGAAAGGGGACAGATAGTCATTCCGCAGAGAGCACGGAAGGTCTTCGGGATAAAGCCCGGGGATATGCTCATAGTTTTAGGCGATATAAATCAGGGACTTGCAATAGTTTCTGCAGGCGACTTCAAAGATAATTTTCATCTGTCTTCTAAACATACGGAGGGCGAAAATAGTGGATATGATTAAGATAGAAGGACTGACAAAGTCCTATAGGGACGTTACGGCGGTGGATAATTTGTCGCTTAACGTCGAAAAGGGGGAGCTTTTTGCTTTGCTGGGGGTAAACGGCGCAGGAAAGACTACTACGATAAAGACTCTGTGCTGTCTGTGTCCCGCAGATTCGGGAAAAGCGGAGATAGGCGGATATGACGTGTTCGGACAGTCCGCTGAGGTCAAGAAGATAATCGGCGTGTCTCCGCAGGAAACAGCTGTGGCGAAAAATCTTTCGGTATATGAAAATCTTGTACTTATGGGCGGAGTGCACGGCTTTTCCAAGGAGAAGAGCAGACAGACTGCCGAAGAGCTTATCGGAAAATTCAAGCTGGATAAGATACGGGATAAGCAGGCAAAAAAGCTTTCGGGCGGCTGGCAGCGCAGGCTGAGCATTGCAATGGCGCTGGTTTCCGACCCGCAGGTGCTTTTTCTGGACGAGCCTACCCTCGGACTGGACGTTATCGCCCGCTCCGAGCTGTGGGACGTGATCAAGGCACTGAAGGGAAGGATAACCATAATACTTACCACTCACTACCTTGAAGAGGCGGAAAGCCTTTCAGACAGAGTGGGCGTGATGAAAAGCGGAAAGCTGCTGTTCTGCGGCACCTCGGAGGAGCTTGTCAGCTCAACAGGCGCGGACAGCTTCGAGGACG
>JBJFHQ010000221.1:0-11124 GCA_051893755.1 Oscillospiraceae bacterium | reverse complement strand
CTGCTGAAAAATGTTGAGACCGCAGCTGTTTTTGAAAAGAGCGAGGTCAAGGTATGGGAATGCCGCAACTGCGGACATATCGTAGTTGGCACAAAGGCTCCCGAGGTATGCCCCGTATGCGCTCATCCTCAGAGCTACTTCGAGGTAAGCGAAAAGAATTATTGATCTATATTAATACCGGTCCCCAATAAATGTGCAGACAAAAAATCCGCGTAAAATCCATAAATCTAAGATTTTGCTTGATTCTTTTTACACTTTTTAATTGGGGATAAGTATAACAGGTTGACCATCGCCCTGCAGCTTTTGCAGGGCGCGCTTTATGTAATGGGGATATTAAATCAGCTGATTTATATAACCACGTCAAAGATTGTCAAAAATCACTATAATAATTCAGAAAATTTGTGCCTATTAACAAATTTTCAAAAATCTATTTAATTTTGAAACATAATATGCTATAATAAATTCAGAATACATTACACAAAGGAGCGGTTTTAAATGTGCGACGAAAACCTCAAATCAGTAATACGAAAACGGATAGAAAAAACACAGAGCAACCTTAAAAAGAATGGCATGGACTGTATGATCGCAGAATCCGCCGAGGACGTTGTTCCTATGGTGAAGGACATGCTGGAGTTCGGCTCCACAGTAGCTACGGGCGGCTCACAGACTCTTGTTGAAACGGGAGTTATCGACCTTCTCAGATGCGGCGACTATAAGTATCTTGACCGTTCGGGTCTTACCGGAGACGCTATCAAAAAATGCTACCGCGAAAGCCTTTCCGCAGATACATATCTCTGCAGCAGCAACGCTATTACCGAATCGGGCGAGCTTTACAACGTGGACGGCAACGGAAACAGAGCAGCTGCTCTCTGCTACGGTCCCGATTCTATAATCATCGTTGCAGGCTATAATAAGATAGTTTCCGATATCGACGAAGCAGTCGAACGCATCAGAACTATTGCCGCACCTGCAAACACCGAGCGTCTTGGCTGCGATACCTACTGCCGCGAAAAGGGCGAGTGCATGGCTTACGCTTCGGGCGGAACATCTATCACATCGGGCTGCCGCAGCGCAGGCAGAATATGCTGCAGCTATCTTATCACAGGCTATCAGAGAGTCCCCGGCAGGATAAAAGTGATTCTTGTGTGCGAAGAGCTGGGATATTGATCTGCATTTAATAGCAGCGTGTGAAATTTTTATAGTAAAAAAAATGTAATTTAAACATTGCATATTCGCTGAAAATAGGTTATAATTATATATAGATTAGGAAACAACCTAAATCATTACATTTTGACCACACTATTCTCTCTTTTAAAATCTTTCCGAAGAAAACCGTATTATTTTATAGTACGGTTTTTCTTATGCCATTTTTTCCATGAAACGACAAAATCGCCGTACAACAGAAGCTGTACGGCGAAAATCATTTTTTATTACTTAACAATAAGAGACCTGCCTGTCATTTCCTTGGGCTGGGGAACATTCATGATCTCCAGCATCGTAGGAACGATATCCGCAAGAACGCCGCCTTCGCGGAGCTTGCAGTTGTGACCCACAACGATAAAGGGAACAGGATTTGTTGTGTGTGCGGTGAAAGGTGCACCGTCGGGTTCCATGAGCTTGTCTGCGTTGCCGTGGTCGGCTGTGATAAGGGTAACGCCGCCCTGCTTCCTGATAGCTTCAACAACACGGCCCACGCACTCGTCAACTGCCTCGACAGCCTTGACAGCAGCAGGCATGATGCCTGTATGACCGACCATGTCGCAGTTCGCAAAGTTCAGGATAATTACATCGTACTTATCCTCTGCGATAGCCTTTTCCACTGCGTCGGTAACTTCATATGCGCTCATTTCGGGCTTCAGGTCAAAGGTCTCCACATCGGGTGACTTGATGAGTATTCTGTCCTCGCCCTCGAAAACGGTCTCCTCTCCGCCATTGAAGAAGAATGTTACATGCGCGTACTTCTGAGTCTCGGCAATTCTGAGCTGAGTCTTTCCGATAGAGCTGAGATACTCGCCCATAACCATTTTAAGCTGCTCGGGAGGGAATGCTACCTCAACGTTAGGCATTGTAGCATCATACTGAGCCATGCAGACAAACTTTACAGGGAAGAAGCCCTTCTTTCTCTCAAAGCCTGCAAAATCGGGGTCAACAAAAGCTCTTGTGATCTGTCTTGCACGGTCAGGACGGAAGTTGATGAATACAACACTGTCGTTCTCGGAGATCTGAGCGCCGCCCTCGATAACTGTGGGAAGCATGAACTCATCGGTAACACCGTTGTCATAGCTGTTCTTAATAGCCTGAACAGGGTCGGTCTCCTTCACGCCCTCGCCCATAACCAGTGCGTCGTAAGCCTTTTCCACTCTGTCCCATGCATTGTCACGGTCCATTGCATAGAAACGTCCGCTGATAGTAGCGACCTTTCCAACGCCGATCTTCTTCATTTCGGCAACAGCTTCCTCCATGTACTCCGCAGCGGAGGAAGGAGGAACGTCACGTCCGTCGAGGAATGCGTGAACATATACCTTGTCGATGTTGTTCTTCTTGGCCATTTCAAGAACACCGTAAAGGTGCTCGATGTGGCTGTGTACTCCGCCGGGAGAAAGAAGTCCCATTACGTGGAGTGCGCTGTTGTTCTTCCTGCAGTTTTCCATTGCGAAAACAAGTGCGGGGTTTGCAAAGAAGTCGCCGTCCTTAATAGACTTGGAGATCTTCACCAGCATCTGATAAACGATCCTGCCTGCGCCCATATTGGTGTGTCCCACCTCGGAATTTCCCATCTGTCCGTCGGGAAGTCCTACATCAAGACCGGAAGCGCCGATAATGGTGTTGGGGCATTCTGCGAAATATTTGTCAAGGTTAGGCTTCTTTGCAGCTGCGATAGCATTGCCGTAGCTGTCGTTATTGATGCCGTAGCCGTCCATGATGACCAGTGCGATAGGTTTTCTGCTCATATATATTTTCCTTTCATTCACTTTAAAAACACACTGCGAATCCGCGGAACCCCCGCAGATTCGCAGAAATTTTACAAATCAGCCGTTTACAGCAGCCTGTACGATAGTGTTGAAATCCTCAGCCTTAAGGGAAGCGCCGCCGATAAGTCCGCCGTCAACGTCGGGCTTAGCGAGAAGCTCTGCGCAGTTCTTAGCGTTCATGGAGCCGCCGTACTGGATAGTAACAGCATCTGCAGTTGCAGCGTCGTAGATCTTAGCGAGAGTTGCACGGATAAATGCGCATACCTCCTGAGCCTGATCAGCGGTAGCAGTCTTGCCTGTACCAATAGCCCATACAGGCTCATAAGCGATAACAGTCTTCTTAACGTCCTCAGCGGAAACGTCGAACAGATCAAGCTTGATCTGACGAGCAATGACCTCTTCTGTGATGCCGCACTCACGCTCCCAGAGAAGCTCGCCTACACATACGATGGGCTTGAGACCTGCAGCAAGAGCAGCCTTAGTTCTCTTGTTAACGGTCTCGTCGGTCTCGCCGAAATACTGTCTTCTCTCGGAGTGACCTACAACAACATACTCAACGCCTACCTCGGTAAGCATATCAGCGGAGATCTCGCCTGTGAAAGCGCCGCTCTTTTCAAAGTGAACGTTCTCAGCGCCCACCTTGACGTTGGAGCCTGCAGTTGCAGCTACTGCTGTTTCAAGATTTGTAAAGGGAACGCAGGCGATGACCTCGACCTTGCCCTCTGCATTTGCAACGAGGGGCTTGATAGCTTCGAGAAGCTCCTTAGCCTCGGGGCGGGTCTTGTTCATTTTCCAGTTTCCTGCGATAATTGCTTTTCTGAGTGACTTGTTCATTTTACATACTCCTTTTTATTATTATCGGACAAAAATAATTTATTCCTGTCCGCAGAATATCATCATATACATTATACCACACATCGGCAAGCAATATATGGATTTTTTATGAATAATCGACCAATTATTGTACTGTTTTACTTAAAAGGGTCAATATCGTAAGCTCTGCCGAGTGAATACGGGAAATGCCCGACAATGTCATAAGTAAGCTCAACTGCTTCGGCTCCGGCAAGCCGGTCGGGAGAATCGCTCCTGATAATAAACGAACACCATATATAATTGCCATCTGCACGACAGCATATCTTAGTCCCGTCATTGTAGTATATTTCGCCGACCTTGTAATTACCATTTCCAACGCCGTAATACTGTGAAATTATTTCATCATTTTCCCCGACCCGATATAAAAGCACAATATTTTCAACTGAATAATCTCTGTTATCGCTCTGATTGAATAAGATATCGACCTTGTAAATATCCTCGGAAAGCGCGGTCACATTTTGTGACAGAGACAATTGAAGGCTATTTCCCCTGCTCATCTCATGGGTGATAAGCCATACTCCATTGCCATTCTCTTCGATCAAAGCCGTTTTTGTATCTGTTATATGCCCTTTATTCAGTATAAGCAGCGCAGAAAGTGCCAAAACAGCGAGCAAAACGATAATAATTGCAGCAGTCAGTTTCTTTTTCATTATGACAGCTCCTTTGTTGACATATGTGGTTTTTTATGCTAAAATGTAATCGATACAACAGCCCGTCGAAAAAATTTTTCCTCTTCGTGCTGTTTCTATTTTACCATGGCTGCGATAACTTGTCAATAGCCGCCGAAAGGACTTACATATGCAGAAAATATTATTCAATTCCGGCTGGTACTACTCCGGGCTGCCCGTTTACTCGGACTATAAAACCGCCTCAGATCTCACTCCCGTTGATATCCCCCACGATATGCTCATTCACGACAGCAATAATTTGTACAAGGACTGCACGGGCGTGTACAAAAAGGAGTTTATCCTCGACAGTCCCAAGGACAAGCACATTCTCCTGTGCTTTGACGGAGTATATCCCGTCTGCGAGGTCTATCTCAATGATGAGCTTATCCGCTCGCATACCTATGGCTACTCCGCATTTTACGCCGATCTTTCGGGAAAGCTCATAGACGGAAAAAACACTCTCATAGTCAAGGTAGACCATAAGGCTCCCAATTCCCGCTGGTATTCGGGAGCGGGAATATTCCGCGATGTTACGCTCTTCATCGCAGATGATGACTATATCGTCCCCGACGGCGTCTACATACACACCGACATGCGCCCCGACGGAGCATTTGAAGTCACCGTTTCCGCAGAGGTCTGCGGCAGTGATGATATCACCGTGCTCCATACTATCACCGACATGGACGGAGAATATGTGGCGGAATGTGAATATCCTCTGTCAGAAGGCACGGGAAAAATCATCGCAGAGCGTCCCCGTCTCTGGGATATCACATCGCCGTACCTCTACACAATGACAACGGAAATTTTCCGCGGCGACGAGCTTCTCGACTTTACCGAGGAAAAATTCGGCTTCCGAACGATACGCTTTGACAAGGACAAGGGATTTTTCCTCAACGGCAGGCATCTTAAGATAAACGGCGTGTGCCTGCACCACGACATGGGCGCTCTGGGCGCAGCGGTAAACCGTGATGCGATACGCCGACAGCTTGTGCTCATGAAGGAAATGGGCACAAATGCCGTCCGCACGTCACATAATATGCCTGCCCGTCAGCTTATGGAGCTGGCAGACGAGCTTGGTATCCTCATAAACTCGGAGGCTTATGATATGTGGGGACGTCCAAAGACCGAGTTCGACAATGCGCGATTTTTCGACAGTACCTGCGAGGAGGACGTGTCAAGCTGGATAAGGCGTGACAGAAATCATCCGTCAGTCATCATGTGGAGCATCGGCAACGAGATATACGATACCCACGACGGCGAGTTCGGCAGAGAGGAAATGCGCCGACTTATAAAAAATGTCCGCCTGCACGACCCGCTCAAAAACGGCTATGTCACCTTCGGCTCAAACTATATCCCATGGGAAAACACGCAGAAATGCGCCGAGGAGCTTGACTGCGTTGGCGGGAACTATGCGGAGAATATCTACGGCGAGCTTCATGAAAAGCACCCCGACTGGTGCATCTACGGCAGTGAGACCGCCGCAAGAGGTCAGAGCCGCGGCATATATCATTTTCCGCTGGAGCATACTGCCCGCACATACGAGGACCTTCAGCTGTCCTGTCTGGAAAACAGCCGCTCCGGACAGGGAGACCGCACTCCGCAGTGGTCGATAATCAAGGACCGTGACTGCGAGTTTTCCGCTGGACAGTTCATCTGGACGGGCATAGATTATCTGGGCGAGCCTACCCCCTACTCCACGAAAAACGCCTACTACGGTCAGTGCGATACCGCAGGCTTCAAAAAGGACAGCTATTATCTCTACCAGGCGGCATGGACGAACAAGACCGTACTGCATCTCATGCCCTACTGGGATTATAACGACGGTCAGACAGTGGACGTATGCGCATACACCAATGCCCCCGAAACGGAGCTGTTCGTCAACGGCGTTTCACAGGGCAGGCAGTCTGTAGATAAGCTGCACGGCGACCGCTATTGGTGCACATGGAAGGTACCCTATGAAAAGGGCGAGATAAGGGCTGTTGCATATGATACGGCAGGAAATGTCATCGCCGAGGACATACAGCGCAGCTTTGGAGACGGCAAGGAGATCATCATAAATGCGGACAGGACCGAGATACCCGCAGACGGCGAAAGTCTTATCTATGCGGATATCTCCACTGTTGACGAGAACGGAGTGTTCGTGGCAAACGCCCGCAGCAGAATGACTGTAACTGTCAGCGGCGCAGGCAGACTTATCGGACTTGACAGCGGCGACAGCACCGATTACGAAAGCTATAAGGGCACATCAAAAAAGCTTTTCAGCGGAAGACTCATGGCGATAATTGCCGCAAAACAGACCCCCGGCGACATCGTTATGAAGGTGACTTCCGAGGGCTTCGAGGACAAGAACATCATCTTCAAAGCGCTTCCCTGTGAGGATATCGACCAAGGTATCTCCTGCATTTCGGAAAATTCGGATAAGTATAACATCACCGACAGCGTAACTATCCCCGTAAGAAAAATTGAGCTGAAAAGTTCCTCCGACGGAAGGCTTGACAAGGACAATCCCACAGCGGAGATCACCGCGGAAATATTCCCGAAAAATTCGGACGGCACCATAAAATTCAAGGCTGTTACCGACAGCGGTATCATCTCCAACATCGCCAAGACCGAGCAGGACGGCAATAAGGTGAAGGTCACCGCGCTGGGAGACGGCAGCTTCCGCCTGAGATGTATCGCCGAAAACGGCAAGCCCTGCACCGAGGTCATCTCCGACATTGAATTTACCGTCACGGGAATGGGAAGTGCCGTTATGGATCCATACAGCTTCATATCCGCTTCCCTGTACAGCCGCGCAGACGCTCACCTTGACGAGGTATTAAAGGGCGGAGTGCGCTGTCATAAGGGCGAAACGGTTGTCTGCTTTGATAATGTAGACTTCGGGCGGGACCGCTCCGACGAAATAACCGTCCCCATTCTGCGCTGGTTCAGGGACGACGAGATGCCCGTTGAAATTTACGACGGCATGGCAGGAGAAGAGGGCGCAGAGCTTCTGTGGTCGGGAATATATCACGAAAATTTCGTATGGCAGACCTATCTTCCGCTGAAATGCAGATTAAATCGCCCTCTGACGGGAATACACAGCATATCGGTAAGAACCGTAACAGGCGATGAGGAGGTCAACATTCAGGGAATAGTCTGCAATCGGATAGAAGCGGCATATGAAAAGCTTACCGTCAGGGACGCGGTAAACCTCTACGGCGACAGCTTCGAGGTAAGGGACGATATCATCTATGGCATCGGAAATAACGTGACCGTGGACTTCGGCGAGCTTAGCTTCACAAAGGGAATACATAAGATAACTGTCTGCGGAAGAACACGCAATCCTATTGACAGCGTGCACATCATACTCACAAGCACAGGCGGAGAACGGGTGGAAAAGCGTTTCATGGCAGAGTTTAAGCAGACCGATGATTTTTCGGAGCAGGAGTTTGAGATATCCTGCGAAAGCGGCGAGTACGATCTGCGAGTGATGTATCTGCCGGGGTGCAATTTTGATTTAAAATATATTCTTATCGGATAAAAAATGCCCGTTTCGGATAATACTTCCGAAACGGGCATAGCTTATGCACAAATTTGATCAATCGATAGCAACAGTCCAGTTGAACTTGTCGGGAATTTTACCCCACTGGATACCTGTGAGATTATCGTAAAGCTTCTGAGATATCTCACCGATCTCGCCGTTGTTGATCTCGATGACCTTATCGCCCCACTTGAGCTGTCCAACAGGAGAGATAACAGCAGCTGTTCCTGTGCCGAATACTTCCTTAAGGGTTCCCTTCGCAGCAGCGTCGAAAACCTCTTCGATGCCCAGTCTGCGCTCATTTACGGTGTAGCCCATATCGCGGAGCATCTCAATGGAGGACATTCTCGTGATACCGCTGAGGATAGAGCCCTGAAGTGCAGGAGTTACGATCTCGTTTTCAAATGCGAAGAAAACGTTCATGGTTCCTACTTCTTCTATGTACTTTCTCTCAACGCCGTCCAGCCAGAGCACCTGTGTGTAACCCTGCTTTTCAGCCTCGTCCTGTGCCTTAAGGGAAGCCGCATAGTTGCCCGCAGTCTTTGTGAAGCCCATGCCGCCTCTTACAGCGCGGACATAGTTCTGCTCAACGTAGATCTTAACGGGAGCAAGTCCCTCGGGATAGTAAGCTCCTACGGGAGAAAGGATTATGCAGAAAATAAGGTGATGCGCAGGGTGAACGCCTACATGAGCATCAACTGCGAAGATAAAGGGACGGATATACAGAGATGTGCCGTCCTTGTGAGGTACCCAGTCCTTATCCACTTCAACGAGCTTTTTGATAGCCTCAACAGCAAAAGCCTCGTCGATCTTGGGAATGCAGAGACGGTCGTTGGAAACGTTAAGTCTTGCCATATTCTTGTCGGGGCGGAAAAGCTGGATCTTTCCGTCGGCGCGTCTGTAAGCCTTAAGTCCCTCGAATACCTCCTGACCATAGTGCAGGCACATAGCTGCGGGGTCAAGGGGAATAGGCGCATAGGGAACGATGCGGGGATCGTGCCAGCCCTGTCCCTCATCGTAGTTCATCAGGAACATGTGGTCGGTATAATATTTGCCGAAGCTGAGGTTATCCTCGTCCGCAGGCTTAGCCTTGGGAGCGGTTGTATGAGTAATTTTTATCTCCATTGTGAAAGCTTCCTTTCGAGGCGAAAATGAATTTCCGCCAAAAATATTATTCATGATTCCATTATAACAGATTTTTTACAGTTTTTCAAGAAAAAGTTATATAAAAATACCATTGCTTTTTTATAATTTTTGTGCTATAATGTAATAGCATTGATAAAGAGGGTGTTTTTATGCCCTGTTTACCGAAAATATGTCTTTGTAGCTCAGCAGGATAGAGCGTTCGCCTCCTAAGCGAAAGGCCGGCGGTTCGAATCCGCCCAAGGACGCCAGAAATGATCCCTGCAGCCGATGCAGGGATTTTTCGTATCAGAAACATAACGATAAGTGGTATAAAATGGATAATAGTGAGACCAAAACGGTAATAAATATCGGCTGGGAGGCGGTAAAGTCCTCGCTGATGAAAAATTTTTCCGCTTTTGCAGCAAAGGGCTATATCCTCTCCGAAATGGACGATAAGCAGTTCATTTTCAAAAAAGGAGAGCCTGTGAACGCAGATTTTTTCCTCTACTCGGAAAGCACGGACAAGCATCACAAGGAATACACTGCCCTTACGGAAAACGGCTGGACGGAACTTTGCTCATACGGTGAATATCACATGATGACCGCTCCCAAGGACACTCCTCTGCCCGAAAAGCAGGCCCCCCTGCTCGGACAAAAAGCGCAGTATATCATAGCTGCTGTGATATTTGCTGTTCTCCTTGCCTCAGCGATACTCTTCCTGCCCGATACATCAAAGGTGTTGTCAGTGCTCCGCGCCGTTCTCATCGGAATATCTGCGGGAGGAATAGTTTTCTGCCTGACAAGGCTCTTCCCAAGCAAAAAGAAAAAGGAAGAAAATGACGAAAACCGTTCGTGATAGCTCATGTACAAAAAGGTCTGCATGCCCGTTCTTCGGAGCCATGCAGACCTTTTATATGCTTAGCTGTATATTCCCACGCAGTATTTTTCCGCCTGCACGTTCCACATCTTCGCATAGGTGCCGTCCCTTGCGATAAGCTCGGAATGGGTACCGCTCTCGGCAATGCTGCCGTTTTCAAGGAGGACTATCCGGTCTGCGTCCTTGGTGGTGGAAAGACGGTGCGATATCAGAATGACCGCCCGATCATCGGCATTATCCAGCATGCTTCTGTTCAGACGATATTCCGCTATCGGGTCAAGAGCCGAGGACGGCTCGTCCAATATGGCAACGGACATATCCTTCATGAACATTCTTGCAATGGCTGTTTTCTGCGCTTCGCCGCCGGAGAGCATTACTCCGCTGTCGGAAAATTCCTTCGTAAGCTCGGTATCTATGCCGTCGGGGAGCTTTGCCAGCTTTTCGCCGAAATCAGCCTTTTCAAGGGCAGAAATTATCTTCTCCCTGTCGCTGCCGGCGACAAGCTCCATTTTGACATTTTCGGCAAGAGCTGCTCCGTATATCTGAAAGTCCTGAAAAACAGCGCCTATCTTTTCACGATACTCGCGGATATTCAGCCTGCGGATATCCACGCCGCCAAATGTGATGCAGCCCTCGGTAACATCGTACAGCCGCATTATCAGCTTGATGAGCGTAGTTTTTCCCGCGCCGTTTTCTCCCACAAGAGCAATTTTCTCTCCCCTGTGTATAGTCATGCTTACATTGCGAAGGACATATTTTTCGCTGTCCTTGTATTTAAAGCTCACATTTTTAAGCTCCAGAGTGCAGTCGTTTTCGGGAAGCTTTTCCGTACCCCCGCAGCCCTCAATATTTATCTCATGCTCCATGAAGCGGCGGAATTTCTCGGCATACTGCCCCACCCTCTGAAAATCCACCAATGCATAGTTCATATCGTCAAGATAGCCCTTTATACCGTTGGTGGCATTCTTCAGCGACGCGACCTCGCCCAGACGGATCGACTTTTTCTCAATTGCAAGATACGCAAGATAAACAGGGACCGCATAGAACTGACACAGAGTGAAGACCGTTATCCAGTTTATAAGGGTC
>JBJFHQ010000220.1:0-2400 GCA_051893755.1 Oscillospiraceae bacterium | reverse complement strand
AAAAGGCGGAATGCTCCTTGACCTTGCCTGCGGAACGGGCATCCTTTCCGAGGAAATGGCAGGGCTGGGCTATGATGTCATCGGAGTGGACAGCTCCGGGGAAATGCTCAATATGGCGCTTGACAAGAAGTTTGAGAGCGGTCTGCCCATACAGTATCTCTGTCAGGATATGACCGAGCTCGATATGTTCGGGACTATCGACGTGACGATATGCGCACTGGACAGCCTGAATCATCTTGACAGCCTGTCCGATATAAAGCGGGCAGTGGAAAAGGTGTCCCTGTTCTGCGAGCCGGGCGGGCTTTTCATCTTCGATATGAACACCCCGTACAAGCATAAAAATATACTTGCGGACAAGACCTATGTCTATGATATGGAGGAGGTCTTTTGTGTCTGGCAGAACGAATACACGGGCGACAGTGATGACCGTGTGAATATCTGCCTTGATTTCTTCGAGAAGACTGACGGTAAAAAGGAGCTCTACTCCCGCAGCAGCGAGGATTTCTCCGAGATAGCCTTCGACAGGCATGTTATAGAGGATATCCTCACAGGTGCAGGCTTTGAGCTGCTCGCCGAGTATGATTACGACAGCGACGAGCCGCCGACGGACATCTCGGAAAAGATAGTATACGCCGCGAGAAAGAAAAAGTAACGAAACGAAAGGAATATACACAATGGCAAAGGTCGTCAGAACCATTTCGGCAGACGCTTCGGTGACTGCCACAGCTATAGATGCAAAGGATATAGTCAGCAGGATAGAGGAGATACACAAGACCTCGGCAGTGGTGACAGCTGCGCTGGGACGTCTTTCAATAGCCGCTTCACTTATGGGTATGGGCATGAAGAATACCTCGGACAGCCTGACTCTCCGCATGAACGGAAACGGTCCTGCGGGGGCGCTTATCGCCGTTGCGGACGGTCTGGGAAATGTGAAATCCTACGTGGTAAATCCCGTTGTGGAAATACCGCTGAACAAGTACGGAAAGCTGGACGTTGCAGGCGCAGTTGGCCGTGACGGCACACTTTCCGTGGTGAAGGATATGGGACTTAAGGAGCCCTACTGCGGACAGGTGCCCATAGTATCGGGAGAAATTGCCGAGGATATCGCAAACTATTACGCAGTCAGCGAGCAGACTCCCACGGTATGCGGTCTGGGCGTGCTGGTGAATCCCGACCTGACCGTGAGAGCGGCGGGAGGCTTTCTTATCCAGCTGCTGCCCTTCGCGGAGGACAGGGTCATTGATATCCTCGAAAAGAATATCAACGGTCTGCCCAGCGTGACCCGGATGCTGGATTCGGGCGTGACCGCAGAGGAAATGGCAATGAAGGTCCTTGAAGGACTGGAACCCAATATCCTTGACAGCTTTGACTGCGAGTATCGCTGCGACTGCTCACGGGAAAAGGTGGAGAAAGCCCTTATCAGCGTGGGTAAGACCGAGCTTAACAAAATGGCGGACGAGGACGAGAACACCGAGGTCTGCTGTCAGTTCTGCGATAAGAAGTACAATTTTTCCTCCGACGAGATAAGAGAGCTTGCACAAAAGGCGGACAGCTCCGACGATGACGAATAATTATCACAGCAGCTTGGTATTGTCGTATTTTTCCTTCAGCTTTTCAAGGGCGCGCTTTTCTATCCGTGAGACGTAGGAACGGGAGATATCCAGCTTTTTGGCAACTTCCCGCTGAGTGAGAGGCTTGGTTCCGTAAAGCCCGTAGCGGCATTTGATGATTTCCGCTTCACGCTCATCGAGGACGGTCTCCACGAACTCGTACAGGCTCCCTGCCTTTATTCGGGAATCTATCTTATCCACCATGCAGTCGTCCACGGTGATGATGTCCATGAGGGTCATTGTGTTGCCGTCCTTATCTGTGTCTATCGGATCATCCATGTAGACATCGAGTGCAGTCTTGCGCAGGCTGCGGAAGTACATCAGCACCTCATTGTCGATACACTTCGAGGCATAGGTCGCAAAGCGGATATTCCGGCTGTAATTGTAGGAGGACACCGCCTTGATAAGTCCTATCGTGCCGATTGAGATAAGATCGTCCTGCTCGGCACAGCTGCCGTAGTATTTCCGCACCACATGGGCTACAAGGCGCATATTGTGCTCGATAAGCTTGTTCCGCGCTTCCTTGTCTCCCTCCGCCATTTTTAAGAAGCATTCCCTTTCTTCGGCGGCGGAAAGCGGCTTCGGAAAGGCGGAGCCGTTTTCAATATGGAGCGCGAAAAACAGCAGACCGTTTAAGATCGAATCAATAAGCGCCGACAGCATAATATCACCCCGATAATTCATTTATACAATTTATGCCCGATATCTGCAAAATATTACCGAAAGGATATGATGAAATGGTACAGTTCGGAAATGAATGGGACGAGATAATGAAGGGAGAATTTGACAA
>JBJFHQ010000219.1:6163-11147 GCA_051893755.1 Oscillospiraceae bacterium | reverse complement strand
GTGTTTGTGGGATAGAAGCACTTGAAATCCTCGGCTTCGGTGTCGGGCCAGCCCAGTGTGGAGAAGGGCCATAATGCGGAGCTGAACCATGTGTCGAGAGTATCGGGGTCACGGCGCATGGGCTTGCCGCACTTGGGACATACTGCGGAGTTTTCCTTGGTTACGGTCATTTCGCCGCAGTCGTCGCAGTAGAATGCGGGTATCTGATGACCCCACCATATCTGACGGGAAATGCACCAGTCGCGGATATTTTCCAGCCAGTGGAAGTATATCTTCTCAAAGCGCTCGGGAACGAACTTTGTTTCGCCCTTCTTAACAGCGTCGATAGCAGGCTGTGCGAGGGGTTTCATCTTAACGAACCACTGTGTGGATACCTTGGGCTCGACGGTGGTGCCGCAGCGGTAGCAGGTGCCTACGTTGTGGCTGTAGTCCTCAACTCTTACGAGGAAACCGCCCTTGTCAAGGTCCTCGACGATCTTCTTTCTTGCCTCGTATCTGTCCATTCCTGCATAAGCGGGATAATCGTCAACTATCTTCGCATCGTCGGTCATTACGTTGATTATGGGCAGATCATGGCGCTTGCCCACCTCGAAGTCGTTGGGGTCATGAGCGGGAGTTATCTTAACAACGCCTGTTCCGAAATCGGTCTCAACGTAATCATCGGCAATAACGGGTATCTCTCTGTTTACGAGGGGGAGGATAAGGGTCTTTCCGATGATATCCTTGTAGCGCTCGTCATTGGGATTTACCGCAACGGCTGTATCGCCGAGAAGAGTCTCGGGACGAGTGGTAGCAAGCTCCAGATATCCGCTGCCGTCCTTGAAGGGATAGCGCAGATGCCAGAAATGACCTGCCTGATCTTCATAGGAGACCTCGGCGTCGGAAAGGGAGGTCATGCAGTGAGGACACCAGTTGATCATTCTCTCACCGCGGTAGATAAGACCCTTGTTGTAATACTTTACGAATACTTCCTTAACAGCGTCGGAGCAGCCCTCGTCCATAGTGAAGCGCTCTCTTGACCAGTCGCAGGAGCAGCCCAGCTTTTTGAGCTGTTCAACAATTCTTCCGCCGTACTTGTTTTTCCAAGCCCATGCTCTTTCCATGAATTTTTCTCTGCCGATATCCTCCTTGGTGAGACCCTCTTCCTTCATGGCAGCGACGATCTTGGCTTCGGTAGCGATAGCTGCATGGTCTGTTCCGGGGAGCCAGAGGGTGTTATATCCGCTCATTCTCTTCCAGCGGATAAGGATATCCTGCAGGGTCTCGTCCAGAGCGTGACCCATGTGGAGCTGACCCGTAACATTGGGGGGAGGGATAACGATAGTATATGGCTTTTTCTTGGAGGAGGAATCCGCCTTGAAGCAGTCGTTGTCCAGCCAGTATTTATAGATCTTGTCTTCGGTTTCTTTAGGCTCGTAGAGCTTTGGAAGTTCTTTTTTCATGTAGATTATCCTTTCATAAATTTTTACAGAAAATAAAAACCGCCCCGATATATCATCAGGGCGGAGATTTCCGCGGTACCACCTGAATTCGCACGAAATGTGCGCACTCAATATCCTTAACGGGGATAAGACGTTCTCCGCTACTGAAAGTTCACGGAGACAGCTCGGAAGCTACCTTCCGCATATCCTTCATAAAGACTTGCACCCACCGTCTTTTCTCTGATTTCGGGAATATGCGTACTCCTCTTCGTCACAGCCTTTGACATATTTATATGATATCACGTTTTTCCGCGTTTGTCAACAAATTTTTTTTATTTTTATGATTTTGTATATTTTGATGTTATCCGCAGATAATAGCTTTTGTAAAGGAGTGATAACAATGTTCAATAACCAGAACAACCAGAATAACAACCAGCAGAACCAGAACAGACAGCAGCAGAATCAGCAGAATCAGAACAAGCAGAATCGTCAGCAGAATCAGAACAAGCAGCAGAACAATCAGAACCAGAACCGTTTTCAGAACAACGAAAACGAATGACCTGAGCTGATATGCGATAGATCATCGTGATATCGGCAAAACCGCCCTTTTCGGGGCGGTTACATATCAGAACCTGTCCACATAGGCGTATACGCACGTCTTTTCGGCAAATTTTGCCGCAGACTGCGTTAAAAATGCTTGCCGGGCGCCAGCCCGCCTGCGCATTTTTGCATTGTCTATAGCGCAGAACACTGCGCTTACAAAATTATGCTCGAAAATCCGCACGCATATCCTATGTGGACAGGTTCTCAGTTGATATCTTCCTTCGGCGGCTGTTCAAGCTTGATAAGCTTTGAGCAGCCCTTTTGCTGCATAGTAACGCCGTAGAGGACGTCTGCTTCCTCCATGGTGCCTCTTCTGTGAGTTATGGTGATAAACTGGGTAGTGTCGGTGTAGTGCCGCAGATATTTTGCGTATCTTGCAACATTCACATCGTCCAGAGCGGCTTCTATCTCGTCCAGTATGCAGAAGGGCGCAGGCTTGATGTTCAGTATCGCAAAATACAGTGCGATAGCCACGAACGCCTGCTCGCCGCCCGACAGCAGCGAAAGGCTCTTGATGACCTTCCCCGGCGGAGCAACGTTTATCTCAATGCCCGATTCCAGCACGTTCTCGGGGTCGGTGAGCCGCAGCTCCGCCTTTCCGCCGCCGAAAAGCTCGATGAATATCTTCCTGAAATTCTCGTTGATAAGCTCAAAGCTTTCGGAGAACTGCTTTTTCATGGTCTCGGTCAGCTCTGCGATGATGTTCTCCAGCTTTTTCTTGGATGATATCACGTCGTTTACCTGTCCCGACATGAACTCGTACTGCTCGGAGACCTCCTTGTACTCTTCGATAGCTGCCACGTTGACATTGCCCAAAGCGCGTATCTTCTGCTTTATCGCCGCAAGGTCACGCTGAGTCTGACTTATATTGTCCACAGGTCTTGCAAGCTTTTCCGCCTCGGAGAGGTACAGCTCGTACTGTTCCTCCATGGAGCGGATTATCTCGTCGCAGCTGTTCTGTACTGAACTGCGGCGTTCCTCCAGACGGGTGCGTTCTGCGGCGAATTTCTCCTTGCTGTCGGAAAGCTCCCTGCTTTTTCTGCGCAGCTGTGTGCTTTCCGCTTCCTTTTCAATGCTTACGGACCGTTCGTCGGAGATGCCTGAATTGAGCTTTTCGATGATATCCTTTGAAGAGGACAGCCGTGTGCGCAGTTCTTCGATCTCCTTCTGTTTATCCTCGATCATGCGGGTCTGCTCGTCGATGAGAACAGCCATTCTTGCGCTGTCGTCGCCGTTTGAGCGCCGCTGCTCTTCGATTCTGCGGACAGTTTCGTCAATGCTTTCGATCTCCTTGGAAAGCTCGGCTTCGGTTATCTTAAGCTGCGACAGCTTTTCGGACAGCTCCGCTCTTTCAGCAGATATCGCCGACCTTTTCTCGGAGCTTGCCGCCGCCGAGGATTCTCTTTCCGCGATCTCGGTGTTTATCTCGTCAAGACGCAGCTTTGCGGAGTTTCCCTCGTCCTCAAGCTGTATGATACGCTCTTTGACTATTCTTGTCTGTTCCGACGAGCTTTCAAGCTGCTTTTCTGTCTGTTCGATGCCAGCGTCGATGCGCTTTATTTCCGATTCAAAGCGGACCTTGTCGTTTTCGGTCTGTCTTATCTTGTCCTTGGAAGCTTCGATGTCAAAATGAAGCTTGTCGGTCTCTGCCTTCAGCTTATCGCGGTCGGTCTTTATCCGTGCAAGCTTTTCGTTCAGTACATTTTTCTCTTCGGTAAGGCTGTCTATCTCCGATCTTCGGGACAGCATTCCCGCCGATTTTGCCAGTGAACCTCCCGTAAAGGAACCGCCTGCATTGATGACCTGCCCATCGAGGGTGACTATCCTGAATTTGTAGCCGAAACGCTTAGCTATGTCGCCTGCGCTGTCAAGGTCCTCGCATACGGCGATGCGTCCCAGCAGGGAGTTGATAATGCCGGTGTATTTTTCATCAAATTTTACCAGATCGCAGCCTAAAGCGATAAAGCCGTCATGACCGTCAAGGCGCTCGTTCAGTTGATTTCCCTTTACCGATGTTATGGGCAGAAAGGTAGCACGTCCTGCGCGGTTGTCCTTTAAAAAGCGGATAGCCTCCTTGGCGCAGTCCTCATTTTCGGTGATGATATTCTGCAAAGCCCCGCCCAGCGCGGTTTCAACTGCGGCAGAGTATTTGCTGTCAACGGAGATGAGCTGTGAGACAGTCCCGTGGATACCGCGCAGTGAGCCCTGCTTTGATGAGCGGAGTATCTGCTTGACTGCATTGTTGAAGCCCTCCATGGAGTTTTCCAGTCCTGTGAGAAAGCCCAGCTTCTGATCAATGCCGCGAATCTTGAAGGTTATATCGTTCAGTTCCTTTTCAGCTGCCGCAAGCTTTCCGGCTCTTGCTTCGTAAAGCTTTGAGATACCCGAGAGACGGTTTTCCTCTTCGGATATTTTTTCGCCCAGCAGACTTCCGCCGCTGATGACTTCCTTTTTTTCGGTGCGGTAGTTATCCAGAGCCTCATTCAGTGCATTGAGCTGTTCCGCCGCTATATCAAGCTGACGGCGCATATCCTCGGCGCCGCTTTTGCCCGTTTCGATAGCTGCTGCGTATTTTGAGCGTGTTATGTAAAGCTTGTTCAGCTCGGCATTTTCCGACTCGTATGCCTTGTCGAAGGATTCCTGCTCGGCGGTCATCTCGGACAGTGTATTTTCCTGCAAAGAGTATTCCTTTACAGTTTCGGACAGCTTTTTTTCCTTAGCCTTTTTCTCGGCAAGCTTTCGGTCAATTTCTGCAGCCGTTTCGCTGTCTGCATTTTCGGCGTTTTCGATGCGCTTTCTGTACTCTTCGATGTTTTCGTTACAGTGTCTTATTTCGTTTTCGCAGACGGCGATGTCCGCATTTATCTGTGAATCTGCCTGTTCGGTCTCGCGAATTTTTTGCCGCAGCTCGTCAATTTTTATCTGGCTGTCCTGCATGTCGCGGGTAAGCTCCTGCATGC
>JBJFHQ010000219.1:0-6063 GCA_051893755.1 Oscillospiraceae bacterium | reverse complement strand
AGCTCGTCAATTTTTATCTGGCTGTCCTGCATGTCGCGGGTAAGCTCCTGCATGCGCTGTTCGGTGCGTTCTATGTCCGCTTCGGTGTTTTCGTATTCGCTTGTGTTGATGAGTATTTTTTCCTCTATCTCCGCAAGATTTTTCTTGAGAGCGGCAAGCTGATTCACCCACACGGTGATCTCCAGCGATTTTTTTTCCTCGGACAGTGAGATGAACTCCGCCGCCTTTTCCGACTGTTTTCTTAAGGGTTCGATGCGGACCTCCAGAGCAGAAACGATGTCCTTAAGTCTAAGCAGATTTTCCTCGGCGTTTTCAAGCTTGCGTTCTGCTTCCGCTTTTTTGAAGCGAAATTTAGAGATTCCCGCCGCTTCCTCGAAGATATCGCGGCGCTCGTTGGATTTCGCAGAAACTATCTCGGCGATGCGTCCCTGACCGATGATAGAGTAGCCGTCCCGTCCCATGCCCGTGTCCATGAAAAGCTCGGTAATGTCCTTAAGGCGGCAGTTTTTCCCGTTGATAAGGTATTCGCTCTCTCCGCTGCGGTAGAGCTTTCGGGTAACCGCAGCCTCGTCGGAATCCACGTTCAGCACACGGTCGCTGTTGTCTATTTCGAGGGTGACCTGCGCAAAGCCCATGGGCTTTCTCGACTGTGTTCCCGCAAAGATGACGTCCTCCATTTTTGCGCCTCGGAGGGTCTTGGAGGACTGCTCGCCCAGCACCCAGCGCACTGCGTCGCCGATATTGGATTTGCCGCTTCCGTTGGGACCCACAACTGCGGTGATGCCCTTGTTGAAGTCCAGTCTTATCTTGTCGGGAAAGGATTTGAAGCCTTGTATTTCCAGTGATTTTAAGTACATATCACACTTCCTGTTTCATCAAAAATGCAGTAATTATTGTCCCCGTAAACAAAGTGATCTCGGGGGACTGCCTTGTCCTCTTTAAAAATAAGTCCGATATTCTTATCGGCGAAATATATAACATTTGATTTTTTGTGTCCTGCCGCAGTGCTTCTGTCGCAGGGGCTGACAGTTATCTCCGCAGAGCTTTCAGTTTCATCAATGCACCGTTCAAATGCCTGTCGGAACAGCTCGGAGCGGACTATCTCCGCAAAGGCAGGGTGATAGAAGCCGCCCAGCAGCTTGTCTTCAAGGGACCTTTCCGCGTGCAGTCCCATGCGGATCACCCTGATATTTCTGTGATAGAAAAGCTTATCCGCATAAGCGCATATCTCCACGCACCTGTCAAAGGAGTAGGGGACGTATTCGCCGCTTTTGAAAAGCTCGCCGAGACGTGTGCCGTCAATTATCGCTGTGGGATAAACTCTTACAGTGTCGGGGGAAAGCTCCGCTGTCTTATTTATGGTGTAAATATCGTCTTCGGGGGAGGAGCCGTATAATCCAGTCATCATCTGCAGCCCCAGTTCAAAACCATACGACTTTATAAGCGCAGAGCTTTTCACTACGTCCCTGGCAGTATGACCCCGTCCGTTCATTTCAAGCACCCTGTCGCACATGGACTGTGCACCAAGCTCAATGGCGGTTACGTGATATTTTTTCAGTATGCCGAGAATATCATCGTCGATACAGTCTGGCCGTGTGGAGATACGAACACCCTTGAAGCCGTCCTCTCCGGTAAAAGCATTCGCCGTTTCAAGGAGAGATATCATGTAATCCCGGGGCACGGCGGTAAAGCTTCCGCCGAAGAAGGCGATTTCCGTTTCGGCACGGGCATTTTTATCGGTGATGTATCCATAGGCGGAGGAAATAGTTTCCCGCACCTCATCTGAGGAGGGCACGTGGGGAGCTCCGCTTATGGTGTTCTGACTGCAGAAAGAGCATGCGTGAGGACAGCCTGCATGGGGGATAAAAATTGAAATATTGCTGTGGCTCATCAGTGTTCGTAACCCATGAGAGTGAGCGCTTCGTGAGCTGCCATCTGCTCAGCCTGCTTTTTGCTGTGACCCTCTCCCTTTCCGATAACGCTGCCGTTCAGGCAGACCTCAACGGTAAAGCGCCTGTCGTGGTCGGGACCTGTCTGCCCCACCAGAACATACTCCACCTTTTCCTCGGGGTTGCACTGAATGACCTCCTGCAGGAGCGTTTTATAATCATCAAGAGCATTACCGCTTTTTATATTGAGGTCATCAGGGATAAAGCCAAGTACGTATTTCCGAGCTTCTTCCATTCCTCCGTCCAGATACACAGCTGCGATGACCGCCTCAAAGGCGTCGGAAACGATGGAGGGACGTTCTCTGCCGCCTGTGTTTTCCTCGCCCTTGCCCAGCAGGATAAAGCTGCCCAGATCAATTTTCTGTGCAAACTTAAACAGCGCCTTTTCGCAAACCAGCGATGCTCTTATCTTTGTAAGCTCGCCCTCGGGGAGGTGCTTGAAATGGGTGAACAGATGCTCCGAAACGATTATTGAAAGCACGCTGTCTCCTAAAAATTCAAGGCGCTCGTTGGAGCGGCACTCCCTCGTCTCGTTAGCGTAGGACGAATGTGCGAGAGCCTCGTGGATAAGCTCTTTATTTTTAAAAGTGTAGCCAATCTTATCTTCAAATGCTTTAAATCTCATACTCATATTTTTCATTCCTTTTCCGAGGAACATATTTCAAAAAAACGCAGGTCGATTTTCTGAAATATATTTCCCTATTCAGAGGCAGGAGTATCAGAGGCAAGAAGCAAGAAAAAAGTCATTTCTGCTTTATGCCTCATTTGCCTGCCATATCTTTATTCTTCCGATGCTTTTCCTGCTTTGGGAAGCTTCTCCAGAGAGCGGGATATCTCGCCTACAAAATCCCCCTCAACGCAGAGCTTTGCCTGTCGGATAGCATTGAAAAACGCTGTGCCGTCGGAGCTGCCGTGCGCCTTGATAACTGGCTTGGAGATACCCATAAGAACTGCGCCGCCCACTTCCTTGTAGTCGAACTTCTTCTTGAAATTCTTTATTTTCGGCATGATAAGGGCTGCGGCTATCTTTGAAGCCATGCCGTCCATGAGCATATCTTTCAGCTCATGTGAGAAGAACTTCGCCATGCCCTCATAGAGCTTCAGTGTAACATTTCCCGTGAATCCGTCCGAAACAGCCACCTGACATTCTCCGTCGGGGAGATTTCTCGCTTCAAGATTTCCGTAGAAATTCAGCGGAGCCTTCTGCAGCTGCTTGTAAGCTTCGATGTCCATGTCTCTGCCCTTTGTGTCCTCGGCGCCAACGTTGATTAGTCCTACCTTGGGGCTCTTCACGCCCATGACCTTTTCCATGTAGCAGCTGCCCATGATGCCGAACTGCACCAGCATTTCGGGACGGCAGTCAACATTTGCGCCTGCGTCCATGAGCATGGTATAGCCGTTTGCGGTGGGGAGAAGGGGAGCAAGTGCGGGGCGCTTGATGCCCTTAAGGCGCTTAGCGATGAAGGTTGAGCCCACCACCAGCGCACCTGTGCTGCCTGCGGAAACGAAAGCGTCTCCCTTTCCGTCGGCGAGAGCCTGCAGTCCAACAGCCATTGAACAGTCCTTTTTGCCCTTGATGACCTCGGTAGGCTCTTCGTGGATATCTATTACGGATTCTGTATGTATTATGGATATTTTTTCGAGAGATATTTTATTTTTCTCGGCTTCGCTGCGGATTATTTTTTCATTTCCCGTGAGAGTGACCTCCACGCCCAGCTCCCTGACAGCTCTTGCCGCGCCTTGAATTACGGCTAAGGGAGCATTGTCTCCGCCGAAAGCGTCCACGATAATGTTCATACGATTACATCCTTTCTGTTATATTTTTGATTTTATATAAAATCGTCCTCCCAGCTTCATTTGCAGAAGTCTGCGCATTTCTGCGGGAGTGTTGTAAATAAATCCTCTCTTGTTGATCACGTAGGCTCTGTGATCCTCAACGAACAGATAGAAATAATTGTCCGTTTCGTAAGCCTTCACAAGCTGACCGTAAAAAATTTCTGCACGGCTGAAATTGTCGGTGTTGACGAAGCCGTCCTGATAGAAAAGATAGCGGTTCACATTATTAATGTGTATCGGGGAGCTTATAGATTTTTTGGCTGTTGTACGTGCGGTGATCTCGGGAAATGCCAACATCACCGCCATAATGATCATAGTACCTGCAAGATTGTCCAATTTACCAAGTACTGCATCGGCGATACAGGTCAGAACTCCAAGCGACAGTCCGATCATGAGCATCACAACAACCCCTGTATTGTGCCATATACTGAATTTCTGAAAGCGATAGATATCCTCATAGTTCTCGGGACATACTGCCTCAAAAAAAATTTCCCCGTTCATTTTATATTCCTTTCATGTACTCCTCAAAAGCAGCCAGCGCTCTGTCGGCAACCGCCTGATAGCGCTCCTGCTTGCCCTTGATATGCTCATCAAGAGAGGGGAGTATCCCCATATTTGCGCCCATGGGCTGGAAATCGGTGATGCTTTCGTCGGAGATGTACCGCGACAGCGCGCCTATCATCGTTTCCCGCGGGAGAATGAGCTCCTTCTGTCCCGTAAGCTTTCCCGCAAGATTCAGCCCTGCCATTATCCCCGAAGCGGCGGATTCCATGTACCCTTCAACGCCGGTCATCTGTCCTGCAAAGAACAGGTTGGGACGGCTTCTCATGGAAAAATCTCCGTTTAAAAGCTTGGGCGAATTTAAAAAGCTGTTTCGGTGCATTACACCGTATCTTACGAACTCGGCGTTTTCCAGTCCCGGTATCAGCGAGAATACCCGCTTCTGCTCGCCGAATTTCAGATTTGTCTGAAAGCCCACGATGTTGTAGAGCGTGCCATCGCTGTTTTCCTTTCGCAGCTGCACAGCCGCGTAGGGACGTCTGCCGGTTTTCGGGTCGGTGAGTCCCACAGGCTTCATTGCGCCATAGCGCATGGTCTCCTCGCCACGCTTTGCAAGTACCTCGATAGGCATGCAGCCTTCGTAGACGGTGAAATCGTCCCGACAGCCTTCGGGACGGTCGAAATCGTGGAGGGGAGCGCTTTCCGCGTGAATTATCTCGTTGTAGAAGCGGAGATACTCTTCCTTTGTGAAGGGACAGTTGATGTAGTCGTCGTCGCCTCTGCCATATCGTGCGGCGAAGAAAATCTTATCCTTATCCAGTGAGTCGAAGGTGACTATCGGAGCCGCAGCGTCAAAGAAGCTAAGATATCCTCCGCAGAGCCGTTTTATATCCTCTGCAAGCCCCTCCGCCGTGAGAGGACCTGTTGCGATCACGACATTTCCCTCGGGGACAGAGTTCACTTCCTCGGAGATGACCTCGATAAGCGGCTCGTTCATTATCCGCTGGGTGACGCTGTCGGAGAATCTCTCCCTGTCCACAGCAAGAGCGCCTCCTGCGGGGACAGCGTTTTCCTCGGCGCAGGCGACGGTCAGCGAGCCAAGCCTGCGCATTTCCTCCTTAAGCAGTCCCGCGGCGGAATTTATCCTCATAGCCTTTAAGGAATTGGAGCAGACCAGCTCCGCAAAGCCCTTGTATTTGTGAGCGGGAGTGTATTTTTTCGGCTTCATTTCGAAAAGCCTGACGCTAATCCCGTGCCTTGCCAGCTGCCACGCAGCCTCGCAGCCCGCCAGTCCTGCGCCCACAACTATTGCTTGTTTATCGTTCATAAATTACTTTTCCTTTTTAATGGCGACCTCGTAGCCGCAGCCCTCCTTCAGGCAGAACATCTTTCCGCCCTTCTTGAACAGGGTGGTGCCGTCATTGCATTTGGGGCATTTGTCGGAAACGGGAGTGTCCCATGTCATAAAGTCGCAGTTGGGATTATCCTCGCAGCCGTAATATTTCTTGCCCTTCTTGGATTTTTTCTGCAGCACCTTCTTGCCGCACTTGGGGCAGACACCGCCTGTGTCCTTGACGATCTTCTTCGTGTTGGTGCAGTCGGGGAAGCCCGAGCATGCGAGGAACCGTCCGAAGCGGCCTATCTTGATGACCATAGGCTTGCCGCAGACCTCGCAGACCTCGTCGGTCTCTTCAACGGGCACCTTGACGCGCTTGCCCTCCATGGTGACCTCTGCCTTTTTGAGGGTATCGTCGAAATCGTCGTAGAAGTCTCTGAG
>JBJFHQ010000218.1:0-2411 GCA_051893755.1 Oscillospiraceae bacterium | reverse complement strand
CCCTCTCCCCCACTCTTTTGCATTGCTCTTATGACATCGGTTTTGTGGTGTTCCGTGGGGTCTTAGTTTGGCGGCGGCACCGTCAGCCGCCTTTTGTTCGTGTTACTGATTCCGCAGTTAATGCTATTGGGGGATTCTGTTTGCTGTTTGTCCACTGCGTTCATTAATTTTTCACTATTTACTCTATACTCTATACTCTATACTCTATACTAAAAACTATCAACTTACAACTAAAAACTATTCACTATTCATTATTCACTATTCACTATTCACTAATTTTCAAAAAACCTCTTGACAAAGGGGGAAAGGTGTGATATACTTGTAAAGTAAAATCCTTTATAAAGTTTTTTACTTTACAGACGGGAAAGGGAATCGTTATGGCTGATAATCAAAAGGATCTTCGCTTTTCGGGACTTCTCGATTATTACGGTGAGCTGCTCACCGAGAAACAGCGGGATTTTATGGATCTTTACTATAATGAGGATTTCTCTCTCGCCGAGATCGCGGAGCATGAAAATATCACCCGTCAGGGCGTCCGCGACGGTATCAAGCATGCCGAACAGCGGCTTCTCGAATTTGAGGAAAAGCTGGGGCTTGCGGAAAAGTCCGAGGTCTATTATGCGCTGAATTCAAAGGTGGCTTCGCTCGCTGAGGATATCCGCATGAAATCGGGAAATACACGCTCTGCGGCGGCGGAAAATGCTGCCGAGATCGAAAGACTTATGAATAAATACAGAGATCTGTTCTGATACAGAAAGGAGTGCAGCTCATGGCTTTTGAGGGATTATCCGAAAAACTGAACAACGTATTCAGGCGCCTTAAGGGCAGAGGTACTCTTAACGAGGCCGATGTCAGGGAGGCTATGCGTGAGGTAAAGCTCGCTCTTCTTGAGGCGGACGTTAACTTCAAGGTCGTCAAGGACTTCGTTGCCAAGGTCAGCGAACGTGCTGTGGGAGCTGATGTTCTTGCGAGCCTTACTCCCGGTCAGCAGGTCATCAAGATAGTTAATGAAGAGCTTATCGCACTCATGGGCGGCAAGAACGAAAAGATAAATTTTCCGTCAAAGCCTCCCTGCGTTATCATGATGTGCGGCCTGCAGGGCTCCGGTAAGACTACCCACGCTGCTAAGCTTGCAAAGCATTTCAAGGAACAGGGCAAGCGTCCGCTGCTTGCTGCCTGCGACGTTTACCGTCCTGCGGCTATCGAACAGCTGAAGGTCGTCGGCGCAAAGGCTGATGTGAGGGTCTTTGAAATGGGTCAGATAAACCCCGTCACTATCGCAAAGGAAGCTGTCCGCCATGCAAAGGATTACGGCAATGATGTTGTTATCCTCGATACGGCAGGTCGTCTCCACATCGACGAGGACCTGATGAACGAGCTCAAAAATATCAAGGAGGAGACCTCCCCCAACGAGATAATGCTGGTGGTGGACGCTATGACAGGTCAGGACTCCGTCAACGTAGCTAAGGCGTTTGACGAGGCTCTGGGCATCGACAGCGTGCTTATGTCCAAGCTGGACTCCGATACGAGAGGCGGTGCGGCGCTGTCCGTGCTGGCTGTTACGGGAAAGCCTATCAAGTTCGTGGGCTCGGGCGAAAAGCTGGAGGATCTGGAGCCCTTCTATCCCGATCGTATGGCTTCGCGAATACTGGGCATGGGCGATATGCTCACCCTTATCGAAAGAGCGGAGGCTTCTATCGACGAGCAGGACGCTAAAAAGCTTGCCAACAAGCTCAAGGAAAACGAGTTCGACTTAAACGACCTCGTGGAGCAGATGAAGCAGATACGCAAAATGGGTCCTATCAAGCAGATAATCGGCATGCTCCCCGGCGTGGGCGACAAGATAAACGACATGGACATCGACGACAGACAGCTTAACCGTCTGGAAGCGATGATAACCTCCATGACTCCCGCCGAAAGGGCAAAGCCTTCTATCATAAATCCCAGCCGCAAGAAGCGCATCGCCGCAGGAAGCGGAAATTCAGTCGCAGATGTGAACCGCCTGCTCAGACAGTTTGAGGAAATGCAGAAGATGATGAAGCAGCTGGGCATCGCAGGAAAAAATCAGAAGGGCAAAAAGAACAAGCTCAGAATGCCCCGCTACAAAATGTGAACATAGGGGTGCGTCATGACTTTTGTTTATCCTGTTATTTTTTGGCTTTGCGGACTGTTCAGCATCGCAGGAGCTGTTTTCGACTGGGATTTTTTCTTCAGCAACAGCAAAGCAAGAGTATTTGTAAGGCTGCTTGGCAGAACGGGTGCACGAATATTTTACGGCATACTCGGTATAGCTATCATCATTATGGGAATAATGGTCGTGACCGCTCCGTATTAAAAGCTTTCACTGTGTGTAAGCACTTGATATATAATATATGAAATTAAGAGGTGAAAGAAATGGCAGTAAAGATCAG
>JBJFHQ010000217.1:0-2413 GCA_051893755.1 Oscillospiraceae bacterium | reverse complement strand
TGCCGTTTTTGCGTGTAAAGGTACATACATCAACAAAATCTATCCCGCGCTGTCTTGCGATATTTTTCACAGTTTCCTTGATGTCCCTCAGGTCGGAGTCGGTTTTCTTGTCCGCCTTATTGATGATTATCAGCAGCGGAGCCTTTGGATTTTCCACCGATTTCAGGAATTTGATATCCTCCTCGGGGAAGGTGCCCCTGTCGGAGTCAATAAACCACATGATGCAGTCGGCGCCGTTAAGCTGTCGGCGTGCGATGCTTTCATCGGTCTTGTCGGTGTGGTCGGCGCTTTCAGCTTTAGAATATCCGGGGGTGTCCAGAAAAGCAATGTTTTCAAAGGGCTGCAGCGGAGTAGACGCAAATATCGTCTTCAGCAGCTGACCCATTTGTATACCGGTATCCTCGGGGTCGTCCTCATTGCTGCCGAAACCATGTGAAATGGGCTTTATGTCCTCAATATCCAGCACCACTCTGGAATTGAAGATGTTGAATCCGCAGGCGGAAGCCTCACTGCTGCTGTGAACGATATATGCAGGGACTGAGGTCGAGGGATCAATTGCTGCAGGAAGAATATTGTTCTTTCTGCTGTTGTCACCTGCGGTGCTGTTCATAAGCGCATTAAGAAACGATGATTTTCCGCTGCTGAATCCGCCGCCAAGAGCAGCCACAGTTTTTCCGATAAGCGGTTCAAAAAGAATAAATTCCTTGAAGCGTTCAAATTCGCTGCAAAAATCACCGTAGAGCTCCGGGAAGTTCATAGGCGCATTGCTTTTCATAGTTTCGGGTATCTTATTTCTGATAATATCCTCGATCTGCGAAAGATTGGCTGCCGTGAACTGTTCGGGGCTCACGCTGACTATTTTCTTGATTATCTGAAGAGTTTTTTCATCAGAGTTCATTGATTATTCTCCTTACTGTTTCAAGATCGGCTTCAAGCTGTCTGTTTGCTGCTGCCGTTTCGCTGCTCTTCTGCTGCTTCTCGCGCTTTGCGGCTTCAAGTTCGCCGAGCACCTCCTGCTTGCGCTGATCCAGCGATGAGAGGATACTTTCGGAAACCTTGTTAACCGCCGAGCGTATCTCTCCGTCCACCTTCATGGCAGATTCCGCTGCCACCTGATCTATTATCCTTGACATCTGTCCTCTGCAGTTTTCACCTGCCTGTTCTTCCTTCTTCTTGCTGAAAAGCGATGTGATGCCTACTCCGATAGCTGCGCCGATTATTATTCCTAAAGGTCCTGCCAGCGATCCAAGCGTTGCACCGAGACCTGTTGCAGCTGCAGTGCCGCCCGCTGCAGAAAGTCCGCTTGCAACAAGCTCGGTAAGTGTTGAGCCGATTATTCCGCCGATAGCCACGCTTTCCGCCTTGACTGTGCCTGAAAATTCGGTTTCCGCCGCTTTCATTTCGGAGTTTTCAGTTTTGTCGAAGGATATGTCTGCATTAACATTTATACTATCCTGAACGCCGTCCGCAAATTTTGCGATAGCAGGCTCCAGTTCGGATTTTATACCCGCGGAGACCGCATTTCGGATGATAAGATTTATCCTGCTGTTTACGTCCTGACCGTTTTGCAGCATGGAAGCAAGTCCGTCCAGTGAAGCATCCAGGCTTGAACGTACATTGTTGTTGATCTTCTCAACGGCTCTTTCGGACTGCCTTTCAAAGCTTGCTTTCTTATCGTTGATGTCGCTTTCCAGCCTTTCGATCGAACGGGCATATTCATCTATCTTAACATCTATCTCGTCCACCGACATATCCACGGCTTTCAGTCTGCGCGCAATATGATCTTCGATGATAACAGCATCCGCTTTGATATTCTTTGCGAAGAACTTGTCGAAGATCTCGTCCGAATGGGACTGAATATCTGTAAGTATCCTTTTCAGACCATCTGCATTTTTGTCACTGCCTCTTGAACGTATGCATTCCGCCGAAACAGCAGGCACACCAAGATGAAGTGATACATCGTTTTTCACCGATTCAACGATATTAGGCAGACTGTTTTCCGCTACCTTGTCACACTTGGTAATGACGATATACACGGGAACATCATGCAGACCCAGTTCACGGAGAAAATTCACTACCGATTCCTTAAGTACCGGCTGATCGGCAGGAATAGCAAGTATGTATGCAAGGCTTGTGGGCAGATAGTTGTCCAGAGCCTTGTTGTGACGCTCAAATCCCGAATCAAAGCCGGGCATATCCACCAGCTTGACATCCTTGACATTTTCAAGAACACTGTTGTCGTATGCTATCTGCACAAGGTCAATATCCATTGCCGAAAGTACGGAATTATCAAATTCATCGAGAGTCATTGTTCTGACTGAACCGTTTCTGTTTTCAGTGACGGAATTGTTTCCGTAATAGATCTCGGTGGGCACCGCAGTTTCGGGTGTGATCCCGACGGAAAGCAGCTTTG
>JBJFHQ010000216.1:0-2430 GCA_051893755.1 Oscillospiraceae bacterium | reverse complement strand
GGCTCGCAGGTGATGCGCTCGCCGTCCACCGTGACGGTGTAGGTCTCGGGGTCAACTCTGATATCGCCGCACCTGTCATTGAAGCGCATGTCCGCCTTGGTGATGCTGCGGCAGTTCTTCACAGGCAGCACCGCTCTTTTCAGTCCCAGCGCCGCTCTGATGTTGTTTTCATATGCGCTTTGTGATACAAAGGTGATGCAGCTCGATGAGAGCGCCCGTCCGTGAGCACCGAACATATCGGTGTAGACCACAGGCGGCGGCGTAGGAATGGACGCATTTGCGTCGCCCATTTTTGAAGCGAAGATAAATCCGCTCTTGATGATCATTTCGGGCTTTGCTCCGAAGAATGCAGGGCTCCACAGTACAAGGTCTGCAATCTTTCCCACCTCAACAGAGCCCACATACTCCGAAATTCCGTGAGTTATGGCAGGATTTATGGTGTATTTGGAGATGAATCTCTTTATCCTGAAATTGTCATTGCGCTCATTATCCTCGGGAAGAGCACCCCTCTGTTTTTTCATCTTGTCGGCGGTCTGCCATGTGCGGGTGATGACCTCGCCCACTCTTCCCATAGCCTGAGAATCGCTGCTCATCATGGAGAAAATGCCCATATCATGGAGCACGTCCTCGGCTGCGATAGTCTCGGGACGAATCCTCGAATCCGCAAAGGCGATATCCTCGGGAACATTCTTGTCAAGGTGATGACATACCATGAGCATATCAAGATGCTCGTCCAGAGTATTTCTCGTATAGGGCATGGTGGGGTTTGTTGACGAAGGCAGCACATTCGGAAAAGCCGCCGCCCTGATAATATCGGGAGCATGACCGCCTCCCGCGCCCTCGGTGTGATAGGTGTGGATAGTCCTGCCCTTGAATGCGGCGATAGTGTCCTCCACAAAGCCGCCCTCGTTGAGGGTATCAGTGTGGATAGCCACCTGAACGTCGTACTTGTCCGCGACGGTCAGCGCACAGTCGATAACATCTGGAGTAGCTCCCCAGTCCTCGTGAATCTTCAGCCCCATGCAGCCTGCCTGTATCTGCTCCTCGGCGGCGTTAAGATCGCTGCAGTTGCCCTTGCTTAAGAATCCCAGATTCATTGGGAGAGCTTCTGCCGCTTCCAGCATTCTGTGAACATTGAACTCGCCGGGAGTGCAGGTAGTGGCATTTGTGCCGTCGGCAGGACCCGTACCGCCGCCTATCATGGTGGTGACGCCGCTGTAAAGAGCAGTGCGAATCTGCGTGGGCGAAATGAAGTGGATATGAGTATCTATCCCCCCCGCAGTGAGGATAAGCCCCTCTCCTGCGACAGCTTCGGTAGATGCTCCGATGACCATACCGGGAGTGACCCCGTTCATTATATCGGGATTACCCGCCTTGCCTATGCCTGCTATCTTTCCGTCCTTTATGCCCACGTCCGCCTTGATTATGCCCGTACAGTCGATGATAAGCGCATTGGTGATGACCGTATCGAGACACTCATCGTCAAGTGCCGTGCAGGACTGTCCCATTCCGTCACGGAGAGATTTTCCTCCGCCGAATTTTGCCTCGTCGCCGTGAACGGTCAGGTCCTGCTCCACCTCCGCAATAAGAGAGGTATCGCCCAGCCGCACTCTGTCCCCCACAGTGGGACCGTACATATCGCAGTATGCCTTTTTTGATATCCTTATCATAGTCACACTCCTTTAAAGCCCAGAGCCTTTGCCTTTTCAAAGGCTGCAGCCCTTACGGCGGGGTCGTCCATTTTTCCGTTTACCAGCCCGTTCAGACCATATCCGACCCGTTCTCCGCCAATGGGAATGAGCCGCACCGTCTTTTTCTCGCCGGGCTCGAATCTCACAGCAGTTCCCGAGGGGATATCCAGTCTCATTCCATAGGCTGCCTTCCTGTCGAAGTCAAGCGCCTTGTTCAGCTCAAAGAAGTGGAAATGAGAGCCTGCCTGAATGGGACGGTCCCCCGTGTTTGCCACGGTGAGCTCAATAGACTCGGTACCCTCGTTCAGCGTAATATCGCCCTCGCCGATAAGAAATTCTCCGGGAACGAGCCTGCCGTTTCCCTTAATGGGGTCGTGAACGGTAACAAGCTTCGTGCCGTCGGGCATGGTGGATTCTATCTGTATCTCATGTATCATTTCGGGAACGCCGTCCATTACATCGTCGGCAGTGAGAAGCTTTGTGCCGTAGTTCATAAGCTCTGCGGCGGACATGCCCTCCCGTGCTCTTTCCATGACCTCCATGCTGATGTATGCCACAGCCTCGGGGTAGTTGAGCTTCAGTCCCCGTTCCTTTCTGTCCTTTGCAAGCAGTCCCGCATAGTGAAGCATAAGCTTGTCCTGTTCTCTCGGAACCAGTCTCATAATAATTCCTCCGATTATATATTTAGAACCTGTCTTCACAAGCGTATGCGCACGTCTTTTCGGCAAATTTTGCCGCA
>JBJFHQ010000215.1:0-2437 GCA_051893755.1 Oscillospiraceae bacterium | reverse complement strand
GAGGGTCCCATTACGTGTCTGTGCTCGCCCCAGTAGGTGAGGTCGGGGGACTGGCTGATGAACATATCGCCGAAAGGAGTATGACCGCTGTCGGAAGGACGGCTCATCATCATGTACTTGCCGTTGATCTTTCTGGGGAACATAACGCCGTTTCTGTTGAAAGGAAGATATGCGTTCTCAAGCTGAGTGAACTCCTTGAAATCGTATGTATAAGCGATGCCGATGGTAGGCTTCCAGCCGTAAGCGTTGCACCATGTAACGATATATCTGTCCTCGAGCTTGCATACACGGGGGTCGTAGCCGTACTGCCACTCAGCTACCTCGGGGATATCGCACTTGAACTTGATCCTCTCCTCGTTGATATCCCAGTGGATACCGTCAACAGAGAAGCCTGCATGGAGCTCCATGTTTCTTTCTCTGTCGTCAACGCGGAAAACGCCTGCGAACTTGTAATCGCCGACCTCGAAGGGAACAACAGAGCTGTTGAAGATAGAGTTGGAGGGCTCTCTGTAGCCGTTAGCCTTCTTGACCATGATCTGGTCTCTCTTGATGATGGGGTTAGCGTCATAGCGCCATACTACGTCTCTGCAGTCAGCAGGCTTGTCCTGCCAAGGAATGTTGGGCATTGATACACCGTTTACGATCTGTGTTTTCATTTGGGATACTTCCTTTCATCAAATTGATAATTCATAGCCGTTGTAAGCGGCAGCGTTCATGTGATTTATCTTGATTTTAAGTATACCATAATTTTTGAAAATGTCAATACCATATAAATCCTGCACATTGCGGAGCTGTTAAGCTTGTATAATTTGCACAAATGCAACGCAGCAGTTCAATATCAGATGTGGGAGGTTTACAGAGCAAACCGCGTATCTGCGCAGTATTCTTCCAAAAAGGATAATATTTTTCACGACTTATCCTCTCCCGTAAACCGCTGTCCGATTTATCATTGTTCATAAAAAATCAACCAATTACGTGGATATAATCACATTTTTTCAGGTACTATCCCCTCGCATAACAAAAACTACATAAAATATCCGATTTATTTTTACAGAAAATATTTTATCACAGATTAATTTAATCTGTAAGTTAATTAAAAAACGGCCTGCATATAAGCAAGCCGTTTCATATATTATCGTCTGTAATTTTTAATTATCGACAGAAATATCTCGTTGAGCTTGTCCCAGTCCGATTCCCTGCTGTCCTTTGCGGCTTCAAGCCCGGACTGTATATCATCAATGCTGCGCTCGATGTACTCGTTCAGAGGGTCTATCCGCTCCCCGTAGGCCTTTTCGGGAGAGTTCATCTTTATATCCAGCAGCTTTTCCACATAGGGCCGCAGCTCACTGTCAAGCTCCGCGTCCATGAGCTCGGAGAAAAGCATAGGCGGCGGACTTTTCCTGTCCATTATCCACCTGCAGGCAAGTATGGGACGAAGCACGTAAAAATACTTTTTCAGCCTTACCTCGTCCGTGCGGAGATACTCCCTGTAATTTCCCTTTGCTGTGCTCAGGTAGTGATATATCCCCGACTCCATGACGAAATACTCGTTTATTACGTCGCTGACTCTTTTCCAGTCCTCGGTGGTGCGGTAAACTATCGGCGAGCCGTTCCACTCGAAAAGCGTGGAGTTTGACCTGTACAGCAGCTGAAGTGCCTTCCGGATATCCCAGCCGTTTATGTCAAGGGTATCGTCCAGCTGCCACTCGATAACGTCCCTTGTCTTTTCAAGCTTCAGATAGAACTCCGGTCTGCGCACATAGATAAACCTCACATCATAATCGCTGTCGGGAGACGCAAAGCCCCATGCACGGCTCCCCGACTCGATGCAGTGGATGATGCGGATGTCCTCACGCTGTTCTATCTCGTCAAGCTTCTGCTGTATTATGCTGTTCATCTCTTCGGACATTTTCCCACATTCCTTTTCATGTAACCGTGATATACTATGCTCTATTGCCGTGCGGCGGCAAAGCAGCCGGAGCCGTCGTACATACTGCCCTCTCAAAGTCTTTGACTTTAGCGGCGTTTCAAACAACTTTGTTGTTTGAAATAGAGGGCAGTATATCAGCTAAAAAATTCATTGGACCGAATCTCCACGCCGATGCCCATTTCGGACAGCAAGCGGAAAAAGTTCCGCTGGATATCAGTGCCCGTAAAGCCCGATGTAAAGCCTATCTGGAGCCTGTCGCCGAAGGAACAGATGCACATCTGCAGCTTCATCGTGCTGATAAGAATGCCGAACTGCCTGATATGCCGCTCCATTTCTGCGGGCATGGTTATCCTTCCGATGTTGGAGACCACTGCTGTTTCGTAGTCGTCCTTTATGCTCCTTGCGCAGCGCAGCACGAAATTTTTCAGCGGCAGAGGGGCTATCCTTGCAGCAGCATTATGCTCCAATGATGCCATTCGGTTCATTCTTGCCGCCAGCTTTTCCTCG
>JBJFHQ010000214.1:0-11303 GCA_051893755.1 Oscillospiraceae bacterium | reverse complement strand
ATGCAAATCGTCTTGGAGCCGCAGGTGGTGTCCGCCTTGACAAATATTGCTCCCTGCATATTGTCGCGAATGCTGTACACCTTGGTTATCTCGGGCATGTGGTATTTATACTCCAGATAATCCGAGAGCAGCTTTTTCTGCTTTTCGTCCTTGAAGTCCTCCAGAGTGCGGATTACTCCCACCTCGCGAAATTCCTTTTCATCGTTTTCATAGTTCACGCTTATATACTCGTTCTTTGAATGAAAGGGCATCAGCCTTGTGGGGTTTACCTTGTGATAGGTTACCCCCTCGTATTCAAGAGTGAGATAGCCGCTTTCCTCCTGCGAAAATTTCAGCTTGCCGCAGTCAAGGATATTCAGCTTATCTACTTCGTATATTTCCTGTTCCATATATCTTCCCCCTCAGTCGTTTTAGTCGTTGATGAATTTCAGAGCGTCCGCCTGCAGGCGATACAGCTCGAAATATTTTCCCTTACGTCTGATAAGCTCATCATGGGTGCCCATTTCCCTGACCTCGCCGTTTTCAATGACGCAGAGCATATCCGCATCACGGAGCGTGGACAGTCTGTGAGCAATGGAAATTATCGTCCTGCCCTCCTTGAGCTTGTCTATAGCCGCCTGGATACGGCGTTCGGTACGGGTATCCATTGCCGCGGTCGCCTCGTCGAGAATGAGTATATCCGGCTTCTGGATTATTGCTCTGGCTATGGATATACGCTGCTTTTCGCCGCCCGAAAGGGTAACTCCTCCCTCGCCTATCTTGGTGTCATAGCCCTCGGGGAGCTTTGTTATGAAATCATGTGCATTGGCTGATTTTGCCGCTTCTATGACCTCATCCATAGTTGCATCGGGGTTTGCGTAACGGATATTATCCGCCACGGAGCCGATGAACATAAAGGTCTCCTGCGATACTATGCCTATGCTGCGGCGCAGGTCGGCAAAGGCGATATCCTTTATCGGCACTCCGTCTATGAGTATCTCACCCTCGGTCACATCGTAGAGCCGCGCTATCAGATTGATTATCGTGGACTTGCCCGCTCCCGTCTTGCCGACGATGCCGAACATGTGCCCCGCCTGCACCTTGAAGGAAACGTTCCTGATGATAGGTCTGCCCGCTTCGTACTCGAAGGAGACGTTTTTCAGCTCGATATCTCCCTTGAAATGGTCTCTGTGAACAGGCTCCTTAGCCTCCTTGACGGTGGGCTTTGCGTCAAGTATCTCGAACATTCTCGAAGCCGCGTCCATGCAGCTTGCCCAGCGGTTGCCCATCCAGGAAAGCACGGAAATAGGCTCGCCTATCATGGCAGTGTAGTTTATCAGCGCGGAAAGCTCACCAAACATGATGCCCCCCGTTATTACCATGACATCGCCCAGATAGATAGTGATGTGAGTCACAAGGCTCTGAAAGGCGTTCAGAAAAGGTATGGTGTTTGCTATCCTGCCGTTGATGCGGCGGTTTATTGTATATGCTTCGGTGTTTCTCGTTTTAAAGCGCTTGTTCTCGGTGTCCTCACGGGAGAACGCCTTGACTACGCGCCGTCCGTTCATGGCATCTGACAGCACAGAGTTCGCCGAACGTGTGGCAATATCGTACTTGCGGTACAGCTTACGCTGGCTCTTGCTGAATCGGGTCTGAACTATCTCCAGCACTGCCAGCACGATAAGTATGCCTATCGAAAGCAGCGGAGATATGACCATCATTACAGCAGCAATTCCCACAAGCTTCACCATGCACACTATAAAATACAGAAACTGGTCTGTGAAAAACCAGTATATATTGTTGCTGTCACGGTCAACTCTGGACATGAGCGAGCCTGTCTGCTTATTGGTAAAATACTGCAGCGACAAGCCCTGCATTGCAGTGTATATCTTCATTCGAAGCCGCTGATTCACTCCCGGAATGACCTTCGCGGAAATGAATCCCGATATCGCCCGAATGATGAGCCCCGCAACGTTCACCATTGCCACCGCGATAACTACCAGCAGCACTCTGCCGTAATATTTTCCGCCCACAGCAAGCACGTCGTCGTAGAGCATCTTCGTGCTGAACACGGGCGCGACTACCGCCAGCAGATTGCTAAGCAGAAGGGTGACCATTATCATTATGGTCTCCTTTTTGAACTCGCCGAACATCTTCATAAGTCGGATAAACACCGAATGACGGTCAGTACATCTCGGACAGACAGGACGGTTCGGGTCGGGATAAAGCTCGCCGCATTTGGGACATCTGAGCTCTGTTGCCTTAAGCAGACTGTCGTCGATAGACTCGCCGTGAGCCGTACAGTTCACGCGCTTGCTGAACTTCTCAAACTTGTCGGAAAAGCCCGAGGAAAACCTGGCTATGGGAAGATCCCTGCCGTTTTTGTCCAGTATCATGAGCCGCGCCGTGTTGACGTATCTGTCCACGTACATTTTTTCCACGTCGGAAATGCTATATTCCTCGTAGCCGTGGACCTCGAAGCTTTCAAGCTTCTGTCTTTTGTCCCGTCGGGTCATTTTCCCGTATATCTCATAGCCCGACAGCACCGAGATCGTCTCTGTCGTAAAGGTTATGTAAACATCGAAGAAGCAGCCCTCTCCGTCAAGGTCCGCCTTGACGCAGTACAGCAGTTCATCGGTCATAACTCCCCTCTTCAGCAGCTCCTCCTCGGCAGCCCTCGGAAGAACATCAAAAAATTCCATATTATCACTCACTTCCCCTATGCGCAAAAAAGCCCCCGGCATATAAGCCGAGGGCGCAAATGTGCATTATTTCCCTAAAATAGCTTTGAGTTCCTTTTCGGGAACGGCTTCGGCATATACATATATAAATATTCTGTTGTACGGATATTTTCGGTAATATTTATATTTAAGTTAACAAGATTTCTCATGTATCTGCCGCTCCTTTCCTAAAAATTCATTATCAAAAATCGTTTATCGCGAAAACACTGTTATTATAAAGCATATTTTCCCTTTTGTCAATAGATTTCACAATTTATTTACGATTTTACGCCATTTTTTCCGTTTTTATGAAAAATGACGATTGGTCATTATTTTCAGCCGATATTATCGTCAGTTTGATAATTGACTTATTCAAAAAGCTTTGATAAAATACTATTATAATAAAAAGATATACCTTTTGCTGCATAATGAAAGGAAGATGTGTTTTGAGCGCAGAAGTATCGGGCGCAAAGTCCGCAGACAATAACAACAGCTTCATGGTAAAGGTCGCTACCTTTATCGTGGATAAACGGAATCTTTTCTTCCTGCTGTTTATATTCGCATTTATTTTCTGCTTCTTTTCCAAGGGCTGGGTGGAGGTCGAAAACGACGTGACTACCTATCTTCCCGAGGAAACCGAAACAAGACAGGGTCTTACCGTGATGAACGACGAGTTCGTCACCTACGGCTCGGGCACCTATATGATAACCAACATCACCTATGAGGACGCAAAAGCGCTCGCCGAAAGGCTGGAGGATATCGAAGGCGTTTCCTCCGTGGCTTTCGACGACTCCGACGAAAGCTACAAGAATACCTATGCCAAGTTCTCCATAACCTTCGACGGCACCGAGACCGACGAGATAAGCATTCAAGCGGCAAACGATGTGACCGCTGCTCTGGAGGGCTACGACTACTACATTGACAGCGCCGTGGGCAGCAACGAACAGGCAGCTCTCGATGCGGAAATGAACATAGTTACCGTTATCGCCGCAGTCATCATCGTGTCGGTGCTGCTGTTCACATCGAAGTCCTACGCGGAGATCCCCGTTATGATAATGACCTTCGTGGCGGCTGCGATACTTAACATGGGCACCAATTTCCTGCTGGGAAAGATATCCTTCATCTCCAATTCCGTTACGGTCATACTCCAGCTTGCTCTTGCCATTGACTACGCTATCATTCTGATGAACCGCTACACCGAGGAACACGAGCATCTCCCCGCAAGAGAGGCCTGCATCGCCGCACTAAGCAAGGCTATCATCGAGATAACCTCCAGCAGCCTTACCACTATTTCGGGACTTATCGCACTGGCATTCATGCGGTTCAAGATCGGTGAAGACCTTGCGGTAGTGCTTATCAAGGCGATATTCTTAAGTCTGCTGTCGGTATTCACTCTTATGCCGGGACTTATCATGCTGTTCTCGAACCTTATCGACAAGTCCGTACATAAGAACTTCGTCCCGAAAATTTCCGCAGTGGGCAAGTTTGCCTTTGCCACAAAGTATATCATTCCTCCGATATTTGTAGTGCTTGCCGTGGCAGGCTTCGTTTTCTCCAACAAATGCCCCTACGCCTTCGGGACCTCCGACCTCGATACTCCACGCAAGAACGAGTCCACACTCGCTTCGGAAAAGATAAGGGACAGCTTCGGCAGCACCAATCTTATGGCTATCGTTGTTCCGTCGGGGGACTACGACAGGGAAGCAGAGCTTATATCCGCACTGGAAAAGCTGCCTGACACCGAGTCGGTAATGGGGCTTGCAAATATTGAGGCTATCGACGGATATATGCTCACCGACAAGCTCACCCCAAGACAGTTCTCCGAGCTGTCAGGTCTCGATTATGAGATAGCAAAGCTTATCTACGCCGCATATGCAGTCAACGACGAGGATTACGGCGAGATAGTGAGCAGCCTTGACTCCTACGGCGTTCCCCTTATCGACATGTTCACCTTCGCCTACGATGAGGTTGACAAGGGCTATGTCACTCTGGACGATGAACTGCGGCAGGATCTGGACGATCTTCACGAGGTCCTCGACAAGGCGCTTCTCCAGCTGAAAACCGACGATTTCAGCCGTATCCTGCTGTACACCGACCTCCCCGAGGAGGGCGATGAGTCCTTTGAGTACCTCGATTCAGTCCATGAAGTGATCGCCGGATACTATCCCGAGGACGCATACGTTGTGGGCAACACCACCTCCGACTATGACCTTTCCGGCTCCTTTGCAACGGATAACATCATAATCAGCGTACTTTCCGCACTGTTTGTAATACTGGTGCTGCTGTTCACCTTTAAATCCGCAGGACTGCCCATTGTGCTTATCGCAGTTATCCAGGGAAGTATCTGGATAAATTTCTCCTTCCCCTATCTCCAGCAGAACAGCCTGTACTTCCTGGGCTATCTGGTCGTAAACTCCATTCAGATGGGCGCAAACATCGACTATGCTATCGTCATTTCCAGCCGCTATATGGAGCTTAAGCGCGAAATGCCCATAAAGGACGCTATCACCGAATCTCTGAACCAGTCCTTCCCCACCCTTATCACATCGGGAACTATCCTTGCGGTGGCAGGCTTCCTTATCGGAATAATCTCCACCAACGGCGTTATCTCTTCTATCGGCGTATGCCTCGGAAGAGGAACTGTCATTTCACTGCTGCTTGTTATGGGCGCGCTCCCGCAGCTGCTCATTCTCGGCGATACTATCATTGAAAAGACCTCGTTCTCCTTCAAAAAGCATGAAAGGACAGTCGCCAGGAACAGCCGCATCACCGTCAGCGGTCTTGTGCACGGCTATGTAAACGGACGCATCGACGGCGTTGTTACGGGCGTTATCACAGGAGATATCGACGCTAAGATAGACAATAAAGCATCAATCGTTCAGCCCGATCAGCTTGCACTGGAGGTGAAGGAACATGAATGAAATGAAAAGAATAACAGCAGCTGCGGCGGCTCTTATCACGATATTCGGCTGCGCTGCCGCTCCCGGCGGGATGATCACCGTGCTTGCGGAAAGCTCCGCCGTATCATCAGAAAAGGAAACTGAAAACACTGTCCACATCTCCTCCGCAGAGGACTTCATTAAATTTTCCTCCGACTGCGTATACGACAAATACTCCAAGGGCAAAAAATTCGTCCTTGACTGCGATATCAGCCTTGAGGGCTTCGATTTTCAGCCTGTCCCCTCCTTCAGCGGCGAGTTTGACGGCAGCGGACATATCATCACAAATCTGAAGCTCGGCGGCGAAGGCTCCGAACAGGGTCTGTTCCGATACATCGAACAGAGCGGCTGCGTCAAAGACCTCAGAGTTACGGGCAGGATAACTCCCGACGGCTCCGCTGAAAAATGCGGCGGCATCGCAGGTGTCAACCGCGGACGCATCATCAATTGCAGCTTCAGCGGCACTGTCATCGGAAAAGGCTCTATAGGCGGCATCACAGGCGTCAACGAGGATTCGGGTCTGATAACCACATGCACCTCCGAGGGCGTTCTCAAAGCAGACCATTTCACAGGCGGCATCACGGGACAGAATATGGGCACTATCATCAACTGCTCCAATATGTCCTCGGTAAATACCACCGTTTCCGACGGCTCCTTCTCGCTGGACGACATCGACCTTGATACCATAAAACAGACCGAGGGAGTCAACAACATAACCGATACGGGCGGTATCGCGGGATTTTCCTCGGGCTCGCTCCAGAGCTGCACCAACAAAGGCAGGATAGGCTATCAGCATGTGGGCTACAACGTGGGCGGCATCGTGGGCAGACAGTCGGGCTATGTGAGCGGCTGTGTGAACTATGGCGAGATAAACGGCAGAAAGGACATCGGCGGCATCGCAGGTCAGGCGGAGCCTTACGTTTCCATATTCTTCGCCGAGAAAAAGCTGGATACTCTCCGCACTCAGCTCAATGACTTAAGCGATACTCTCGACGAGACTATAACCCACGTAGAACAGCGCTCCGATATAACTTCTGCAAACTCGGACGATATTTCCGACAGTCTGAACAGCCTGAAAAACAGCACCGACAGCTTCCTTGACGAGACCGACCGCATCATCAACTATGACATAGCTTCTGTAAATGAGCTTAGCTCCCGTCTTTCCGATATGATAGATATGCTTGCTCCCGCTTCCGACAGCTTATCCGACGCGTCAGCAAGTATCTCCGATTCTTTGGACCGCATTACCGAAGCGGTGGACCTCCTTAAGGAGTCCATGGAGGAAATGGATAAGGGCTTCGATGAACTGGAATTTCTCACAGACGATCTTACCGACGCAGTAACAAAGCTGCGGGAAGCCTCCGATTCCATCGGAAACAGTCTCGATTCGCTGCAGGCTGCTCTGGGAGACCCTGCCGCCATGGAAAGAGCTATGAACAGCCTGAGCGGCAGTCTTGACGATATGAGCCTCTCCCTTAACAAGCTCTCCGATTCCTGCTCGGACGCTGTGACAGCTTTGACAGACTCATTGTCCGAAGCCTCCGAGATCATGGGGCAATACAGCCCCGATATAATTCAGGCGCTTCGGAATATATCCGCATATGCAGACCGGCTTGCGGGCAATGTCAGCTCTGCGGGTGAATATATCGACGATCTCGGCAATGTTATCCAAAGCGGAAGCACCGACCCCGACGATTATTCGGACGATATCATCGGCATACAGAGCAGCATCGGAAGCATGGCAAACAATGCGGCAAGCGGACTGCTAAGTTCCATTGCAGTGCTGACGAATGCTGTGAACAATATCATCTCCGACGGCTTTGAGGAAGAATACAACGGATATATCTCCTCAAACAGCAGCCGCCTTCCCGATATTTTCTACGGCATCGGCGACGATATCTCCGATACGGGCAGCGCTGCAGGCGGCGTCATGGGCGCACTCTCCGATATCACGGGAGAGCTGGACCCGCTGTCCTTTGATGATATGATAGAGTATCTCAAGACCACCAACGACCACCTTGACGAGTCTGCCGACTATATCCAGAACATCATTGATTCCTTCGATTATGCAGGCGATCATTTCGACAATGCATTTGCCTCCGCTCTGGCAGCTGTTACGGCGGTAAGCGATGCTTCGGACGATATTATTTCCGCTTCCGATTCCCTTACCGACAGTCTGGAGACCATTTCCGACACTCTTGACTATTTCTCCTCCCTTGACAAGGTGGACTTTATCGGCGCAGACGATGCTCTTGTTGATGCCCGTGACCTTGTTTCCGATGATCTTGACCTGCTGCTCGATCTGCTCAAAGACGCAGAAGGCATACTGGACGGCTCGGTGGATATCCTCGCCGACGACGCCCATAAAATAAACGAACAGACTAAGGCTGCATACAATACGCTTATAGATATCATCGACGATATGAGCGATACCTCCACCGATATCGAGGACTATACCGAGGATATCTCCGCCGAGGATACCTACGGAAGATCGGACGGAAAGATAGTCTCCTGCATGAACTTCGGCGAGATAAACGGCGATGTCAGCGTGGGCGGTATCGCAGGCACCATGTCCGTGGAAATGGACTTCGACCCCGAGGGCGATATCGAGACCATCGGCGATAATTCCGCGGATTTTCTCTGCAAGTCCAAGACCGTCACCCGCGATTCCGAAAATCACGGCAATGTGACCTCCAAGAAGGACGGCGCAGGCGGTATTGTCGGCAGCATTGAAACGGGCTGTCTCATCAACTGCACGGCTTACGGCAGCATTTCCTCAACCGACGGAGATTACGTCGGCGGCGTGGCAGGAAAGTCCTCCGCGGCGATATACGGCTGCAATGCTATGGTACACCTCAGCGGCGGAGATTACGTGGGCGGCATAAGCGGCACTGCAAAGGATATGGCAGACTGCATAAGCTTCGTTTTAATAAACGAAAGCGGAGAATATACCGGCATGACAGCAGGCTTTGCAGACGATGAGGGCAGCATCAGCGGCAATATTTTCGTGGACAGCTCCGCTGTGACGGGCATGCGTTCCGTTGGTGGAATAGACGGCATCAGCTACGAAGGCAAGGCCTTCCCCGTCACCTTTGAGGAAATGTCCGAAAATTATAAGCACCCTGCTGCCTTCACCGAGCTTAAGCTCACCTACACTGCCGACGGAAAAACAGTGGCAGAGCTTCCCTTTGAATACGGCGGCAGCATTTCCGAGGACGATATCCCCGATATCCCACACATAAGCGGCTTCTTTGCCGACTGGCTGGACGATGATATAGACTACTCCATGCTGACCTTCCCCGAAACTATTGAGGCGGAGTATTCCGAATATATCACCTCTGTTTCCTCGGCGGAAAAGCGGGACGAGATAAAGCCTGTGATAATCGCAGAGGGAGCCTTCGGCAGCACCGACAGCATTTCGGCAGAACCAATGAATAAGACCTCCGCAGACTGCACCGAATGGAAGATAATTCTCCCGAAGGACAACTCCGATGAGCATACTATCCGCTATCTTCCTCACGGCGACCCAAAAAATACGGCGCTCATTGTAAACGGCGAGGAGATCATCTCAGAGCGTGACGGCAGCTATCTGGTCTTCCGCACAAAGGACAACGAGCTTACCATATGCGAAAAAGAAACCGGCAGAGGGATAGTTATCCTGATCTCGTCATGCTGCGCAGCGGCAGCTGTTATCCTTGCAGTCATCATAATTTCGGCAAAAAAGAAAAAGCCCAAACCCTCTCCCGAAAACAAAAAGGACGAAAAAACGACATCAAAGAATAAGAAAAAATCAAAGAAGTAAATGAAAAATGTCCGTTCGGAAAATCTGTTCCGAACGGACATTTTTCATAAAAACAGCGGGAATGAAACCGTTCCCGCCAATATCATCGTTTCATCAGTGACAGCTTTCGCAGTCCTCGCAGTCGTTTATCTTGCCCACGATAGGCTCGGGGTCAACGCCCTGACGTCTGTAATAATCGGACAGTGCCGACTTCATTGCCTGCTCCGCAAGCACGCTGCAGTGTATCTTCTGGGGAGGAAGTCCGTCCAGAGCCTCCATTACCGCCTTGTTTGTGAGCTTGAGTGCTTCTTCGATGCTCTTGCCCTTTATCATCTCGGTAGCGATGGACGATGTAGCCACAGCTGCGCCGCAGCCGAAGGTCTTGAACTTAACATCGGTGATGATCCCGTCGTTCACCTTGATGTACATTTTCATGATATCGCCGCACTTGGCGTTGCCAACCTCGCCTACGCCGTCTGCGTCCTCTATCTCGCCCACGTTTCTGGGATTGGCGAAATGATCCATAACCTTTTCACTGTATATCATTGTAATACCTCACTTTATTTCGGATACGAATTTTCTTAACTTATCGGTGGAGTCCTCATGCTTTTTGATATGCTCCCAGAGGGGGGACATGCTTCTTATCCGCTCCACTATCTCGGGGACTGCTTTGAGGATATAATCCACCTCTTCATCGGTTATTTCCTCGGAAATAGAAAGTCTCAGCGAACCGTGAGCCACCTCGTGGGGAAGTCCCAGCGCCAGCAGAACATGTGACGGGTCAAGAGAGCCCGATGTACATGCAGAGCCGCTGGAAGCGCATATTCCCTTCATATCCAGCATAAGCAGCAGCGATTCTCCCTCAACTCCCAGATAGGATATGTTGATATTTCCGGGCAGACGGTTTTCAAGTCCACCGTTGAGCCGTGAGCCTTCTATCGCAGTAAGTCCGCTGATAAGGCGGTCTCTCTTTTCGGTGAGAGCCTTTGTCTTTGCGGGGATATCCTTTGTAGCAGCCTTGACAGCCTCCGCAAGACCGATAATTCCCGCAACATTTTCGGTACCCGCACGCTTTCCGCGCTCCTGCGCTCCGCCGTCGATAAGGGGCGGAAGAGCAACTCCCGTGCGCACATACAGGAAGCCTACGCCCTTGGGAGCATGTATCTTATGTCCCGAAACGGACATCATGTCGATGTTCTGCTCCTTGACGTTTATCTCCACATGACCTGCAGCCTGCACTGCGTCGGTGTGGAAGAGCACCTTATTTTCGCGGCATACTGCGCCTATCTCGGCGATCGGCTGGACTGTGCCGATCTCGTTGTTTGCGTACATTACAGTAACAAGCGCAGTATCGGGGCGGATAGCATTCTTTACCTGTTCCGCGGTAACATAGCCCTTTTCATCGACAGGAAGATATGTGACCTCAAAGCCCTGCTTTTCAAGAGCAGCACAGGTGTGAAGCACTGCATGATGCTCAAAATTTGTGGTGATTATGTGTTTTTTGCCCTTAGCTCCCAGACGGAGGGCTGTGGATTTTATCGCCCAGTTATCCGATTCGGAGCCGCCTGCTGTAAAGTATATCTCCTTAGGCAGAGCGCCGAACCGGGAAGCTATCTCCTCGCGGGCATTCTCGACTGCAGCCTGTGTATCCCGTCCGAACTTGTAGATGCTGGACGGATTGCCGTAAAACTCGGTAAGATAAGGCAGCATCTTATCGAGGACATTTTTGGTAACGCAGGTAGTAGCCGCATTATCCGCATATATATGCATTTTTTCCATTTTATCAGTCCTTTTCGTGATTTATAGATAAAACATACTTAAACAATATGTTATACTAGGCTCTATTGCAAAATCTACGATTTTGCAATGCTCGGCAATTTTATT
>JBJFHQ010000213.1:0-11354 GCA_051893755.1 Oscillospiraceae bacterium | reverse complement strand
GGGTCGAGACCGAATTTGACGAGGAATTCCGTCGGCAGATAATTGATTTCTCCCATAGCAAGATCCCCGAAATATATGAGCTGCTGAAAAAATATCCAGACAAAAACATCATCATTTTCAGATCAAGAGAAGAAATGAACAGCTATTCGTTCATCAGTTAAAAAATGCGGTCCGCTCACAGCCAATACAACTGCGAGCGGACCGCAAAAAAAATCATCAATTGATCAATACTCGTTCATCATCTTGGTGCACTCTGCCTTGTCGGTGCAGTATTCCAGCGCCTTTTCCTGATCGATCTTGCCCTCCTTATAGAGCCTTGCAAGGTCGGCATTCAGGGTGTGCATTCCCTGCGCCTTGCCCATCTGCATGATCGAGTTGAGCTGGTGGCACTTCGCTGTGCGGACAAGGTTCAGCGCCGCGTCTGTTCCCACGAGAATCTCTGTTGCGGCAACTCGTCCGCCGCCGCCCTTTACGGGCACCAGACACTGTGTGATAACGCCCTTGAGGGTCGCTGCTACCTGTGTTCTTACCTGCGCCTGCGCATGGGGAGGGCAGGCATCGATGATTCGGTCGATAGTCATGGGCGCACTTGTGGTATGAAGTGTTCCCATTACGAGATGTCCTGTTTCTGCGGCAGTTACCGCCAGCGAAATGGTCTCATAGTCTCTCATTTCGCCCACGAGGATAACATCGGGGTCCTCACGAAGAGCAGACTTAAGTGCAGTATTGAAGTCCTTGACGTCAACGCCCACCTCTCTCTGTCGAACAGCCGCAACGCCCTGAGGATACACGTACTCGATAGGGTCCTCGATAGTGAGGATATGTACCGGCTTTGTCATGTTTACATGATTTATCATCGCAGCAAGGGTGGTGGATTTACCCGAGCCCGTAGGTCCCGTAACGAGGATAAGTCCGCGGGGCTGGTCTGCTATCTCCATGAGCACCTCGGGGAGATTGAGCTGCTCCAGCGTGGGTATGGACGTGTTCAGCAGACGGAGGACAGCTCCGATATGCCCCTTTGAACGCAGCACGTTTACACGGGCACGGGAGCCGTCAGGTGCGGCAAGCGCAAAGTCCAGATCCTCTCCCGCCTCGAAAAGGCGCTTTTTTTCCTCGTCGAACATGGAATATATCAGGTAGGTCACATGCTCGTCCGACAGTGCGAGGTCGCAGGGCACGAGGCTTCCGTGGATTCTGAACATCGTGGGTGCGCCCACGTTCATATGGATATCGGATACCTTCTGTTCTCTGGCGTATGCTACCAGATCGTTCATATCGTTAAGAACCATTTTTTTACATTACTCCTTATGTTGATAAGCTTATCAGCTGATCATTATTCTCTAATCGCTGTAATATGACTTTGTAAATTTATAGACGGCTAAGACCGCTATCAGCATCACTGCGGAAAAGAACCATTCGGGCAGCCCTGTGGCTCTGGCAGCAAAGCTGAAGGGATATATGGTAAGCATTCCGCCCAGCTCGCCGATGACAGACACTGCGGCAGCATTCGACACCGAAAAGCTGCAGGCAATATATATCACCGTCGGCACTATCCAGTAGCACAGCGAAAATACCGCGCATATGCTGCGTCCGCCTCTCCCGCCCAGATACGCCGAAAACAGCCAGTTCACAAGCATGAGCAGCAGAGCGGCAGTCCTCAGTGGAAGCATTGAGCCTTCGCTGAACAGCCCGTCCATTCCCAGCAGCGACGAGGCGGCGGTTATCCCCGCACAGAGGACCATATTCCCCGCCCCGAAGCTTATATTATCGAAGAAGCCCTTTTTTCCGGTCTCCTCCGAAACGTCCTCTATCTTATCGTTCAATTCCATGATGTGATGCGATAGTACAGCTCTTCGTACTTCTTGGCGGAGGTGTTCCATGAATAATCCGCGGTCATGGCTCTGCGGACCATATCGTCCCACTCCCTGCGATCCTCAAAGAATACCTTCTTTGCATAGTTTATGGTATTGATGAGCTCGCCTGCGTTATAGTTTGCAAAGGAGAAGCCCGTACCCGTATTTTCGTACTCGTTGTAGGGGCTTACCGTGTCCTTAAGGCCGCCTGTTTCACGGACAATGGGAAGAGTACCGTATCTCATGCCGATAAGCTGTGTGAGTCCGCAGGGCTCAAAGCGTGACGGTACAAGCACTGCATCGGAGGCAGCATATACTCTGTGTGCGAAGGGCTCCGAGAAGAAAATGTTTGCGGAAACTCTGCCCTTATACTTCCACTGATAATGTTTGAAAAGGTTTTCATACTGTTCATCGCCGGTGCCCAGAACTATAAACTGCGTGAACTCGTCGCATATCTGGTCAAGGACATACTTTACAAGGTCAAGACCCTTCTGGTCGGTAAGTCTGGAGATGATCGAGATGACAAATCTGCCCTCGTTCTTTTCAAGGCCCAGCTCCTCCTGAAGAGCAAGCTTATTGGCTTCCTTAGCCTTGCGGAAGGTCTTGCTGTTATAGGTCTTGGGGATATCCTTGTCCTTTGAGGGATTATATGCCTCATAGTCGATGCCGTTGACTATTCCGCAGAGAGTGCGGTTTCTCGCGCGGAGCAGTCCGTCCAGACCCTCGCCGTACTCCCAGCTCTGTATCTCTCCCGCATATGTATTGCTGACGGTGGTGATATAATCGGAGTAAACGATACCGCCCTTAAGCATATTGGCATCCTTTTTGTACTCCAGCTTGTCGGGGGTGAACATGTAATCGGGAAGTCCCGTGAGATACTTGAAGGTATCAACGTCCCATATCCCCTGGAAGCGGAGGTTATGGATAGTCATTATAGTCTTTGTCCCTGAATAGAAGGAGTTGCCCGCATAGATAGTCTTCATGAACACGGGGATAAGCGCCGCCTGCCAGTCATGGCAGTGGATAACGTCGGGACGGAAATTGATAACGGGAAGTATGGCAAGCACTGCCTTGCTGAAAAATGTGAATTTCTCGATATCATAGCGGGTATCTGCATAGGGCTTTGCTCCGCCGAAATAGAACTCATTGTCCACGAAATAGAACTTTATGCCGTCCAGCTCATACTCCATGATACCCACATGCACGCTGTCGAAGCGATGTCCCAGCTCCATATAGAAGTGAGTCACATACCTGAAGCTGTTGCGGTATTTGTCGGGGATACAGGTGTAATTCGGGATAATGACTCTCACGTCAAACTCGTCCTTATTGAACATTTTCGGAAGAGTTCCCACAACATCGGCAAGACCGCCTGTCTTGATAAAGGGCACACATTCGGAAGCGGCGAATAAAATATTCTTCATAACATATCCTCCAGATTCATTTATATTATGCTGTATTTGATTGATGACAGAATATAATGACCGTATTTATACTGCCATCTATTGCAAACAACAAAGTTGTTTGCAACGCCGCCAAAGGCGGCGGCAAAGTCAAAGACTTTGCGAGGGCAGTATGTACGACGGCTCTGGCGGCTTTGCCGCCGCTCGGCAATAAAATTGCCGAGCATTGCAAAATCGTAGATTTTGCAATAGAGCCTAGTATATGACATTTTCCGTAAAACCCGTCTGCTGCGCAGGCACTGCCCCGATATTCTCTGCGGACAGGACTGCTGCGGTTATATTAATTATTATAATATATTTTTTCAAATTCGTCAATAGTTATTTTAAATTTTCCCATTTCGGGAAATGCCTGTCATACAATGCTTTTGTCTTTATAATGTGCATAATAATCTTCCAAAAAATTATATATTATGATTCTTGATTTTTTGGCTCGGATATGATATAATATATTATATTTCTACAGAAGCTGACATTGGCTGAAATACGGTCGGAAACGTTATCTCAGCCGCGGGGGGTCGTTATGTTCAGAGGATTTAAAATTATTGCATTTTGTGTTCCGCGAGCTTATGACAACATCTGCTGCAATATCATCGCTGCCATGAACCGTGCAGCTGTCGATAAGAATTATCGTCTTTTTATTTATCATACATGTTCGGATCTTTACTGGGGTACCAAAAACGAGGAAAGCGACAAGGCTGTTTTCCGCCTTATGGACTTTTCCGTTATCGACGCAGTCGTTATTTTTGACGAGAAATTCTATGACAAAAAAGCGGTGGAGGATATCTGCGTCCGCGCAGAAACAAACAATGTGCCCGTTATTCTTATCGGCGGCGAGCGCAAGGGCTGCATCAGCGTTTTCTTCGACTACGAAAGCGGCTTTGAGGAGATCGTACGCCATGTGGTCGAGTACCACGGAATAAACGATATTTTCGTCATCGCAGGCAGCAAGGACAGCGATGCCTCAAACAGCAGAGTGGATATTTTCAAAAAGGTCTACGCCGAAAACGGATTTGAGTTCCGCGATGATATGCTGGGCTACGGCGATTACTGGTGGGGACCCACTCTGGAGATAATGAACCGGCTCTACGCCGAAAAGCGCATTCCTAAGGCGTTTATCTGCATAAACGATTCCATGGCGGTGACCGTATGCTCATTTTTGCAGGAAAAGGGCTATAACGTGCCCCGCGATGTGGTCGTCACAGGCTTCGACGGGATAAGCGAGGCTCTTTACTGCATCCCTCCCATAACCACAAGCTGCATGAGAAACGAAGAGCTTGCAAACACTATCATCAATATCGCAGACGATATCTTCTCACACCGTGATGTCAGTGACAGGTACGACATCAAATATTCCATAGATATCTACGAGTCCTGCGGCTGCCGTAATTCCCGCAAGCTCATCAATACGGGAAAGCTTTTAAAGGATACCGACGAGCGCTTCAGAATGTATCAGGATCACGATCTGGTGTTCCATTCAATTTCGGAAAAGATAATGAACTGCTCCTCTGTCGAGGAGATCATTGAGAATTGCGAACGCGCCGATTTTGCGGAGACCTCCGTGGTCATAAACAGCGGCTGCTTTGACGAGTCTATAAATCCCTGCGACGACGTTCCCGGAAACAATCCCTTCGATGACTATATCCTGCTGCTCTATCAGAAGGCGGAAAAGGAGGACGCTCCCCTGCATCTCCCCGTGCAGTTTGAAAAGAAAAATGTCCTCCCCAATATCGACTACATGCTCTCGAAAAGGAATCCTCTGCTCTTCAATACGCTGGGCTATATGGGCGTTCCCTACGGATATGTATGCTTCTCATACAACCCATGTCAGGATTCCTACTCAAAGATACCGCAGATAATCTCCTTCATAAACTACGCCATTGGCGGCTACAGAAACGTTAAATATGCAAAGTATGTGGCGAAAAACCTCGAAGAGATTGCCGACCACGATTTTATGACGGGACTATATAACCGCAGCGGCTTCTATAAGCAGATAGACAGGATACGTTATGCGGATAATGTCCGCTATATGACGGTGGCTATGGTCGATCTGGACGGACTGAAAATGATAAACGATACCTACGGTCATGACAGCGGAGATTTTGCTATCAACTCCATTTCCCGCGCCATGAACTTTATTTCGCTGAACAACAAGATATGCGGCAGATTCGGCGGCGATGAGTTCGTGCTCTGCGCTTCGGTGGTAAACTCCGAGGCGGCGGAGGAGCTTATCCGCTACGAGATAACAAAGTACTTAAACCGCATAAATGATCTGGGCGACAAGCCCTTCAAGCTGTCCGCCAGCATCGGAACAGTCTCCGCTCCCGTTGAAACGGCGGATTTTGACGAGCTGATGAAGGCAGCCGACGACAGAATGTACGAGGAAAAGCTTACCCGCCCAAATCATAGGGTGCGCAGGAGCAGTGAATGAACTATCCGCACAGGCACACAGCTTGTGCGGATTTTTTCTTTATTGCGGAGACTATGAGTTTTTAAGTGCACCATGCATTTCCCGAAAAATTCGGATATAATATATAATATAATCCAAACGAAAGAAGAGTGCATATGCCCGAATCCTATGCGCATTTTTCCATGGGCTGCAGGGTCGCAGACAGACTCCCCGCCGATATCCGCAGACGGATCATCCCTTACAGAAAGCTGTTCTTTATCGGTCTCCACGGTCCCGATATTTTCTTTTACTATCACCCCGTTATCCCTAACAGAGTGACTATGACAGGCTATGCCATGCACGGCGAAAGCCCCGCTGAATTTATCGCTCATGCTAAAAAAGTTATCCTCTCCTATCGCGGACAGCGGGAGAAAAATATGGCGTTTGCCTATCTCTGCGGATTTATCTGCCATTATTACCTCGACAGGGAATGTCACGCTGTTATTCATGAGCGGGGAAAATTTGACCCGCTGTACCATTTCCGCGCCGAAAAGGCTCTCGATTTGGCACTCTTCAACCGCGACAGGCTCTCAGGCTCTGCCCGCAGCAAGAGGGATTACCACGTTATCCCCTCCGAAAAATGCTGCGGCATCATCTCCGACCTGTACGAGGATATCTCCCCGAAACAGATACTCACAGCGGCAAAGGGACACCGCTTCTACTGCGAGCTCCACCATTTTTCCGAAATGCTCTTTTACAAAATATTCCCCGAAAGAAAAAGCGCCTCGGTGAAAAGCTCCGATATACTGCTTATGCAGGAGCTTTATGAGCTGGCTATCGGCGAAAGCTTAGCTGTGATATCCGCTCTGGAGGGCTATATCTTTCATAACGGAAAAGCCCCCGTTTTCTTAGTGAACTTCAAAGGTCAATAACAGAATAAGCGCAGATAAGCTGTCACCGCTTATCTGCGCTCCTATTATTTTTTCTTCACTTCCGAAAGGGTTATGCCGTTCTTGCCGAGAGGTATCTCATGGTCAAGTCCTACGAATTTGCCGTTTTGCTGCCAGAGTACCTCCTTTACGAACTTGTACTTTTCCTCGTCCCATGTGACGAAATCGTCCTTCACAAGTCCGCCTGTATCGCCCGAGTTGGCGTTGAAGCACCAGAAGGTGTGATTGATGCGGTTCTCCTTTATCAGCTTGCGGAGATAGGTCATCCATGTGATGTTGGGCTCGCTCATATAGCCGCCCCATTCTCCGATGAGCAGCGGTGCGATGTTCTCCTTCTGGATATAGAACCAGTTATCGTACCATGCGTCCTTATAGAGACTGTCAAAGGTGTAGTTTCCCTTGAACCATGGCTGCTCGTAGACGGTAGGTCCATAATCGTGGGGTGAGTAGACTATCTTATTGTTGTACTTGCCCAGCTCAATGGGATTATCCTTGACGCCCCGAAGATTTCCGCCCCACCATGTGCAGTAGTAATCCCCCATATCCGTGGACTTGAAGCTGCCGTTTTTCTTGATGTCCTTGGGATATATCTCGATGCCCTCTATCATCACAAGCACGTTCGGATTGGCAGAGAGCACCTTTTTCGCCGCCTTTTCGGCTATGTACTTCCAGTTGTCCGAATCCTTGGAGCTGTCCCACTTGGCACGGGGATTTTCATTTGCCTTGCCGTGAGGCTCGTTTTCAAGGTCGTAGGCGATGATAGTATCATCGTTTTTATACCGCTTTGCTATCCAGCCCAGCGCGTTCAGATAATCCGCCTCGGATATCCTGTCGCTGTACCACATATTCGCCATATGTCCCGAAGCGTCTGTATTTGCACTGTGAATGTCTATCATTATCTTGATGCCGTCTGCACGGCACAGGTCCACTACATAGTCGAATATCTCTAAGCTGTTCATGCCCACAAGATAATAGTTCGTCGCCTGATTGAAGTTCGCCGTGGGATATTCCCCCTCGTACCACTGCTTGATAAGCTCCGCGGAGATCGGTATTCTAAGCAGATTGAAACCACGGTCGGCAATGCTGTCTATTGAGGTCTCAAGGTCGCAGGTCCAGAGCCCGTCAAAGGTATTGGTGCCCGTGTTGTAGCCGAACCAGTTTATTCCCGTGAGCCATACCTCCCTGCCCTCGCTGTCAAGTATCTTATTGCCGTCGGTATGGAGCCAGTCGTCGGTGGTGGGTGCGGGGATATCACGTTTTTCATGGACTCCGCCGCCGTTGGGATCCACGGGCTGACCCGAATTATTATTGTTATTGTTGTTATTATTATTGTTATTCACATTTGCCGCAGCCGAAAATCCGCCGCTTTCCACCTTTGCACTTGATGAGTCTATCTTGCCCGGGTTTTTCAGGATAAGCCCGAAGGAGCCGCCCTGTCCCGGTTCGACGTTGGTGTTGTAGCTGACGGGAGTTATAGTCAGCACGCCGTTTTTCTCGGATATGGTGCAGTTCCATGACTGGTCCACGGAAGCATTCTTGCCTGCGCTTATGGTCACTGTCCAGCCGTTTAGCACTTTATCCGAATTATTCTTGACATTCACGTCTATCTGCGTAAAATCATTCTTGCCGTCGTTCCATGAGTTGGAATTGGTTATCTCCAGCGAAACATCTCCCGACGAGCTTTTCTCGGTCTTTTTATCGGTCTTGCTGCTGCCCTGGCTTTTCTCCGCAGAGGAAGCTCCTACCGTGCCGCTTTCGGAGCTTGTGACTGCGGCAGTCTCCGCAGGCTGCTCTGTGGCAGTGACCGCCTCGGTCATTTCCGCTGCGGTCTCGGTATTATGCACCGCTGTTACGGTAAATGCGCCGTTTCCGCCGTAGGGGTCGTAGTCCTCGGCAAATGGGTCGTAATCCTCGCCGAAAAATTCAGTGGTCTCCGAAATGAGCTCCTCGTCGGACTGCTTTTCCGTCTGCTCCGTGGTCACGGCAGTCCCGCTTGTGATGTCCTCCTCGGGGACCTCCCCGCAGGCTGTGAGCATCGACAGCATCACCGACACTGCTGTTGCGAATGAAATGATCTTGCGCTTTTTCATGTTATCACTGTCCTTTTAGAATGTTATGTTTTCCTCAAAATAAACCTTGTACCATACAAGGAAGGTATACACTGTCCATATCTTTCTGCTGTTGTCCGCCTTGCCGTTTCTGTGGTCGTCCATGAGCTTTATCAGCATATCCGTATCGAAGAAATGCTTTCCTGCTTCACTGGTGAAGGTGTCCTTTACCATGTTATAGTATTTGTCCTCCTTGAGCCATACTCTGATAGGCACGGGGAAGCCCAGCTTTTTCTTATTGGCAGTCTTTGGGGGAGCAGCCTTCAGCGCTGCCTGACGCATAGCAAGCTTGGTGTTTTCGGTGCTTACTCTGTACTTGACGGGGATACGCTCCGCCACGCCCATGACCTCCTTATCGAGGAAGGGCACTCTAAGCTCCAGCGAGTTTGCCATGGACATCTTATCCGCCTTTAAAAGGATATCGCCTGTCATCCACAGATGCAGGTCCAGATACTGCATCTTTGTGATAGTGTCCTTATCCTTCACCTTGTCATAGAAGGGACGGGTTATCTCCATTGCCGCAGGAGCATCAGTCTTTATTTTAAGGAGCTTTTTCCTGTCCTTTTCCGAGAACATATAGGCATTGCCGATAAATCTCTCTTCGATATCCTTGCCGTTTCTTACAAGGAAATTCACGCCCCGCTTTGCGGGAAGCTGCTCGGCTATCTTTCCGATTCCTCTTCTAATGGGACGGGGAAGAGCCTTATACGCAGGAGCTGCAAGGGGCTCCTTATAGACGTTATAGCCGCCGAATATCTCGTCTGCGCCCTCGCCCGAGAGCACTACCTTCACATACTTCGCAGCCTCACGGCAGACGAAATACAGCGCGATACATGCAGGGTCTGCAAGAGGCTCGTCGAGGTGATACTGTATTCTCGGGATATTCTCCCAATATTCCTCGGGAGTTATCACATGGCTGATATTTTCCTTGTGGATATACTGAGAAAATTCCTTTGCCCAGCCTATCTCGTTATATCTTTCGTCCTCGCCGAAGCCTACGGTGAAGGTCTTATCCACGTTGGCAACGGAGGCTACATAGCTGGAATCCACGCCGCTGGACAGGAAGCTGCCCACCTCAACGTCGGATATCTTATGAGCACGTACAGAATCATTGAACACATCGGATATCTCGTTAACCCAGCCGTCCATGTCGGGCTTGCCGTCCTCGTTGAAGTGGATATCCCAGTAGCGCTTTACGGTGAGCTTGCCGTCCCTGTATTTGAAGCAGTGGGCAGCAGGGAGCTTATACACATTCTTGAAGAAGGTCTCGTCCGAGGGGTTGTACTGGAAGGTAAGATAGGTCTCCAGAGCGGATTCGTTGAGCTCCTTCCTGAAGGCAGGGTGACGCAGGAACGCCTTTATCTCCGAGCCGAACATGAAGGTGCCGTTCATCTCGGCATAGTACATGGGCTTGATGCCGAAGAAGTCCCTTGCGCCGAAAAGCTCCTTTTTCACGGTGTCCCATATCACAAAGGAGAACATTCCGCGGAGCTTGTTTAAAAGGTCCTCGCCGTACTCCTCATAGCCGTGGAGCAGCACCTCGGAATCGGTCTTTGTCTTGAATACATGCCCCTTTTCCACGAGGTCCTTTCTGATATCCATATAGTTATATATCTCGCCGTTAAAAAGCAGCACCTTGGTCTTATCCTCGTTGAAGATAGGCTGGTCGCCCGAAGCGGAAATATCTATGATGCTAAGGCGGCGAAAGCCCATAGCTATCTGCTCGTCAATGAATTTTCCCTCGGAATCGGGGCCTCTGTGCCTGATAGCGTCCATCATCTCTCCGAGGACTGCGTTGGAGTTATCTATTTTATTGGTAAATCCTACAAATCCACACATTTTACAAAATCAATCCTTTCTTTCACATTACACCATGCCAATACAGTATTGGCATAATATTATTATACTATATTAAGTATATTTTAGCAATAGTGTTTTTATTTACAAATCAGTAAAACTCCCGAGCCTTTTTCTGCAAATTACACAGAAAGGCGGTCTGTATAAATACAAACCGCCCTGCTGCTGTGAAAAAAAGAGAAAAAGTAATGAAACTGTCATATTAATATCAAAGAACCTCGCTGTCCCGAACCCTATCTGTTTTCCTTTGATGTTTATATTATACTAAACTTTTGCCTGTTTGTCAATAGGTTTCGTTTAAAATCCATAAAATATTACGAAATTTGGAATATATCACAAATTGAAGATGAATTTATAATGCATAATGCTTAAAAGAAAACGTGCCGAAAATATCTATCATTCGGCACGCTAATATTATATTTCAGTCATCATTCCGCAAGAAACGCATAAAATGCGCGGTTGGTCATATATACGTCCAGCTTGGAGACCAGCTCGAAGGGTGCATGCATCGAAAGCACAGGCACTCCCACGTCAATGGTGTCGATGTCAAGATTTGCTATATATGCAGCAACTGTTCCGCCGCCGCCTGCGTCTACCTTGCCAAGCTCGCCTGTCTGCCAGATGACGTTGTTCTTGTCCATGAGCTGTCTTATCCTGCCAACAAACTCAGCAGAGGCGTCGCTGGTGCCCGATTTTCCTCTTGCGCCCGTGTACTTGGTGATGCACACGCCCTTATTGAT
>JBJFHQ010000212.1:0-2483 GCA_051893755.1 Oscillospiraceae bacterium | reverse complement strand
ACGGTGGTGTGAGAGGTCGGCTGCTCAATTAATGGGCAGCCTCCTACTCGATTATGCTTTTAATCCCTCGTAAAATAATTTCATAGTCTGTGCGTCCTCGGTCTGGGTGCCTGCGCTTTCGCAGATGAAGGTGGGGGACAGTCCCCGCTCATAGACAAGCTCCATAAGAGGCTCGTACTGCGGACCGTATACCTCGTCCTCAAAGGTGAGATGCTTTTTCTCGCCGCCCTTTTCGGTGTATTCTATCTTTGAAAAATGGGAGTGGAACAGCTTTGCCCTGTCATGACCGAGACGGTTTTCTATCTCGTCGAGAATGGCGGCATAGTCCGATTTGGTCTTTATGGAGCCGAGAGTGCGTGCATTTAAATGACCGAAATCAATGGTGGGGATAAAGCTTTCGTCCACGGAGCACAGCTCCAGCACCTCGTTTAAGTCGCCCAGCTGATTTATCTTTCCCATGGTCTCGGGGCAGCAGTGAATGTGCTCCAGCCCGTTGTCTATAAGAGCCTGACGTGCCTTTTTCATGGTCTCCTTGGCAAGAGCGAGAGCCTCTTCACGGGTCATTTTTGAGCATGAACCGCTGTGTATGACGATTCTGTCGCCGCCCATATAGTCAACTGCCTTCGCGGAAGCAAGGATATAATTAATGGAATTGTCCCGCTTTTCCTCTTCAACGCTTGACAGCGAGATGAAATAGGGCGCATGAACGGAAACGGTGATGCCGCAGTCCGCCAGAGCTTTTCCCAGCTCACGGGCGGGAGCTTCTCCGATGCGCACGCCCTGACCGCACTGATATTCAAAGTGGTCAAGTCCGAATTTGTTTAAGTATTCTCCTATCTGGATAGTTTTCTTGTAGCCCATGGTCTTGAAGCTTTCCGCAGCTCCTGCGGGGCCGAATTTTGCGCTCATTTGATCATTCCTTTAAAAAATATTTCAATATTATAAAGCTATGTAAGCTGATATCCGAAAAAACAGACTGTTCAAGTTCAATAGCCGGCGTAAGGGTCAAGCTCCATGGGGTTGATCTTGCCCAGTGCGATAGCCTGTGCCTTAAGATCCTCGTAAGCGAAAGCCCTTGCAGAGCTGTAGTAGGGGATAACATAAATAATGCCAAGAATGTTCAGTGTCAGACCTGACAGAATAAACCAGCCGTAAAAGCTGAGATCCATAACGAACAGATCCCATTTGTGACCGTTTGTAATGATCCCGCTGAGTTCAATGGCTCTGGATGCGCCTATTTTGGGGTTTTCCGATTTGATATAGGCGGTCATTGAATACTGATATGCCTTGACAATGCCGGGAATGTACAGAAGCAAGGTCCAAAGGAACGTTTTCAGCGTCATTAGCAGTGCCGTGCATAGCTTTCCGCCTGCATCGTCCAGTCCGACATTGATCAGATCGCCTGCGGAAAGGGGATAGTATATGGCTTTTCTGTACCAGCCGCATACTGCGAACTGTACCAGAAATGATACAACCAGTGCTGCCAGATACAACAGGAAGCCTATAGCTCCCATTATAGAGACTGCAAACTCTGAATGCCGCAATGACTGAGACAGTTCCATGGCTCCTGTGGACAGAAGGGTCGGAACAATGGTTATCCCCATAGAGATCAGAGAAACTCCAATGCAGCTGCCGGTGTTGTTTTTGTAGAAAAGCCTTGCGTTGGATTTCATCAGCAAACGGTCGAAAAAGCCGAGGCGCGCCGTCTGACCGCCGGGATTCATGTTATTTCCTCCGAAATTGTTGCCCCGACCGTTAAATTCTGCTCCGTTTCCGAAGCCTGTGCCGTTAATGCTGCTGCCTTCTATGGGCGCGCCGCATTTCTGACAGAATGAGGAATTGTCAGGCACTATTCCTCCGCAGTTTCTGCAAGTTTTCATAATAAATACCTCCAATTTTTTACTAAGCCCCTATAATGTTATTATATTCTCCCCACTTCGCGGGAATCAATAAATATTCCCAACAAACTAACATCGCGGCAACCGCTGCAGGGCGGCCCCGACCGGTAATTTGTGTTCGAGAAAGTTCATTAATGTATTATATTATCTCCCCACTCCGCGGGCAGAAGTAAATCATTTCAATAAACTAACAACGCGGCAACCGCTGTCGGGCGGCCCCGACCCGCTGTCGGGCGGCCCCGACCCGCTGTCGGGCGGCCCCGACTCGCTGTCGGGCGACTCCGACCCCCACGGCTAACAGCAGTCCCAGTTGTAGAGGACTTCGGTGAAATCACGGCGCTTCAGGTTTTCTTCGGGGATAAAGAAGTTCGCCACTCCACTGTCTCCCCACATTATCTCAGCATGGCTCTCTCTGTCATAATAGCTGTTTATCTGTATGAGCAGTGTGTCAAAGCGGGTGAGCTCGTCGGTGTATCTCGGGTCAAATTGTGTGTAGAATGGATATCCTCCGATGCAGCTGCATTCATTGTCGTAATTATCCCACAGGAAGTCAAGCTTTCCGAAGCCTGCCTGTTCGATATCGGC
>JBJFHQ010000211.1:0-2509 GCA_051893755.1 Oscillospiraceae bacterium | reverse complement strand
GCTTTGAAACATTTTCCTTGGCAGCAGCGGCAAGAGCAGCTCCGCCTTCCTTTTTGTCGGTGTAGGTTTGTCCGCATACAGTTATGGGATATACGGCTTTCCCGTCCTCCGTGATGATGCTCTTAGCATTCTGAGCCAATTCATAATCTGCACGATGACGTTTGAGGATAACATTATTTTCCTTTATCTTATTGGGATAAACGGTCCTGATCTTGTCCTGCATATCATAAATCTGTTCATTGAAACGTCCCTTTTCCATTTTTAAGTCACGTATCTCTGCGGTAAGCAGCATCTGCTCCTTGATAAGAGGATTGCCGGCACAGAGTGATTTTACCTCTGCATAATCGAGAGCCTGTTCATCGATGTCCGAGCATACACGTTCGGGAGTTTTGCTTGTCATGACCTGACTGATAAACTTCTGTTTGTTCTCCAGAATCTGATACAAATATGCGTCAAAGGTTTTGTCCGTAACATAGCGGTAGATGTCAACGTCCTTGTTTTCGTTGCCCTGACGGTCTATACGACCATCCCGCTGCTGCATGTCGGACGGACGTAACGGTGCGTCCAAATGGTGCAGCGCGATCATGCGCCGCTGTGCATTCATTCCCGCACCGCATTTTTGAGTAGAGCCGAGAAGAATACGAACATCACCCGAGTTCATCTGCTTGAAAAGCTTCTGCTTCTCTTCGGACGTCTGATAATCGTGGATAAATGCTATTTCTTTTTCGGGTACTCCCTGTGCGATCAGCTTGTCCTTTATATCGTCATAGACGTTGAATTCCTTGGGCGGCATAGGTTCAATGGAGGATAGAGTAACTGTATTGAGAAGATCTTCTCCCCCGGGGATAAGCTTTCCGTCCTTGTACACGGCAGCTTCCGAGAGTATGTTTTCCATGTTTTCATCGGGACGGCGGATAACTACTATGTCACCTTCACGCAGCTTGTCCGCTTCTTCCGTTGAGTTTTTATTTATGTAGGTTTTAATACTATCAAAATCGTTGAGTTTACCCAGCCCGACCTTCTTGCGGGCGATTTCAAAGCCCGATTCATTTTCTGTCGAGGGACGGTAAACAATAAACTTGTCCTGCCTTGCTTCCGACTTGGGTGTGCTCATGTCGCAGAAGATACACTGAGTGCTGCGCTGCTCCGAAGTCTTGTTGTAGATGTCAAGCACGTTCTTTACGCACAGATTCACCTTGCTGCCGGGATTGTCGGGCATAGTGGGATCTATCAAACGTTCGTCAAGTCCGATTTTTCTTCCGTCATTGGTTATGCATAGCATATTATCTTTTCGGGGATCCACGTTTCCGGAACGGATCTTTTCAGCACGTTTGCCGAGGTTCTTGACAAATTTCTTTTGAGCCTTGGAAGGCTGTGCCACAATATCATGAACATGTGCATTTGGCTTGCCTTCAAGGTTCAGAGTGTCCGCTGTTCTGATGTCGGCACATTCCTTGAACATACCCATAAGCTCGGGAACATTCGTAAAATGTGCAAATCGTGTTTTCATCTGATATTTGCCGTCCGATTCGGGTTTGAGTTCAAAATCGGTTTTTACCTCGCCAAAGTCGGCAGCCCATTCATCAAAATGCTTTATTCCGGCATCTTCAAGGACGTCTGACTGCAAATATCGCATGAGTGTGTACATTTCTGTCATACTATTCGAAATTGGCGTGCCACTGGCAAAGATGACACCCTTATGGTCTGTCAGCTCGTCAAGGTACTTGCATTTCATAAGCAGCTGAGCAGCTCTCTGAGAGCCGTTTGTGGATACTCCTGCGATGTTTGACATCTTGGTGGCAGTCGCGAGATTTTTATACATGTGGCTTTCGTCGATGAAAAGCTTGTCGCAGCCCAGCTCTTCGAAGTCGATGAAATCTTCTTTTTCCTGCGCGTCCAGAATTGACTGCAAGCGCGTTTCATAAGATTTTATTGTGCGTTCGATAGCTTTTACGCTGAAGCTCTGCTTGGGATTTACGGTGTTTTGCTTTGCTTTTGCGAGAGCTTCGCGCATATCGTCAAGCTCTTTGTTGATGTATGAAACTTCACGCTCTTTGCTTATTCCGATACGGTCAAACTGACTGTGCCCGACTATTACAGCATCCCAATCGTTGTTAGCAATTTTGGAAAACAGCTTCTGACGATTTTTCTTTTCAAAATCTTTTTCAGTTGCCACAAGAACCTTGGCGTGCGGGTAAAGCTTGCGGAAGTCTGCGCCCTCCTGCTCCGTCAGAGCATTGGGAACGGCGATCAGAGCCTTGTTGTGAAGCCCGAGCCGCTTTCCCTCCATAGCGATCGCTATCATCTCAAAGGTTTTTCCTGCGCCGACAGCGTGTGCAAGCAGCGTGTTACCGCCGTACAGAGCACGTGCGACAGCATTTTTTTGATGTTCCTTAAGCTCAATGGCAGGATTCATTCCTGCAAAGGACAGGTGACTTCCGTCATACTCACGCTGACGAATGCTGTTGTAGGTATCATTGTATTTTTTGACAAGAGTAACTCTGCGTTC
>JBJFHQ010000210.1:0-11613 GCA_051893755.1 Oscillospiraceae bacterium | reverse complement strand
GGCGCAAACGCCATAACGGAAACCGCCAGAGCCGCTGCTGTCAAAGACGCAAGAATCTTTTTCAGCTTCATAGTTTATCATTCCTCCAATAAATTATTTTTTTATATATCCCGGACAGCCGCACGGCACAGCTGCCACGAATTATATATATAAAAATTATAGCATATTAAGTCATGCAATGCAATAGATAAATCGCTGAAAATGTGACAATTATTTTGTGCGTTATTAATTGATTACAGCTTTTCCGAACGTTTATATTTTCAAAGCACTTGACAAAGCTATTTTTCTGTGTTATAATGAACATGAAAGAAATAATCCATTATGTAACACAAAAAGACCCCCACAGAGCTGCACTCTCTGTGGGGGTCACTTTATGGGCTCGTCAAAGCTCACTTTCTGTCGAACCACTTGCAGATAAGGTTACTTACAATACCTGCCAGAACAGAAAGTATAAAGGAAATAAAAGAATCCACTATGTAACACCTCCTCCCTCAGGCGGAGTGCCTTGACAAATGAATTATAGCATATTATGGAACTGATGTCAATTTATGTTTGCTTTTGTAAAATAAGTGTAATAACTTGGGGATTTACTGCATAAGCAGAAAAAATATTATTTTCTCTTGACATCGGCGAGGATATGTGTTATAATTATAACATAAGTTTGATCCCATCGGCGCATGGAGGGGGACACCACCGCGGGTGTCTGCTTTCCTGCGCCTTTTTGATTTTAATGGAGGTATCATATGGCAAAGATCAACGGAAAGCTCATCACCGAAGCCGACGGCATGACCGTTTCGGACTACGTAGCCTCGGCAGGCTATGCAAGCGGCAGGATAGCCGTGGAGTACAACGAGATTATCCTCCCCAAGGAGGACTACGACAAGACCATTCTATCTTCCGCCGATAACGTGGAGATAGTGGAATTTATGGGCGGCGGCTGATATGCCCCGAATTACGATCAATGAAAGGACTATTGCTATGAATAATAATGATAAGCTTGTGCTGGGAGGCCATGAATTTGACTCCCGCTTTATCCTCGGTTCGGGAAAATATTCCCTTGAACTTATCAAGGCAGCTGTGGAAAACGCAGGTGCGCAGATAATCACCCTTGCTCTCCGACGCGCAAACAACGGCGGTGCTGCCAATATCCTCGATTATATCCCCGAGGGAGTTACTCTGCTTCCTAACACTTCGGGTGCAAGAAATGCCGATGAGGCTGTCCGCATCGCCCGACTCTCCCGTGAGCTGGGCTGCGGAGATTTTGTCAAGATAGAGGTGGTCCGCGATTCGAAGTACCTTCTTCCCGACAATTATGAGACTATCAAGGCTACCGAGATACTGGCAAAGGAAGGCTTTGTGGTGCTGCCCTACATGTACCCCGACTTGAACGCTGCCCGTGACCTTGTCAATGCGGGAGCTGCGGCAGTTATGCCTCTTGCAGCGCCTATCGGAACGAACAAGGGACTTTGCACCAAGGATTTCATTCAGATACTTATTGACGAGATAGACCTGCCCATAATCGTTGACGCAGGCATAGGCAGACCCTCTCAGGCATGCGAAGCTATGGAAATGGGAGCTGCTGCCGTAATGGCGAATACTGCTATCGCCTCTGCGGGAGATATCCCCGCCATGGCGGAAGCTTTCAGAAAAGCTATTGAAGCAGGAAGAACCGCATATCTTTCAAAGCCGGGCAGAGTACGCGATACTGCCAGCGCGTCCTCGCCGCTGACGGGCTTTATCCATGACTGAGGAGGCGCGCATTATGACCGAAAGAATTGACCATATGAAATATCTCCCGGGAATGGAGAACATCGGCTCGGAGATACAGGACAAGGTCGTTTCCGCCATGAAGGAGTACGACCCTGCCGCATATACTGCCGATGATGTAAGGGCTGCTCTTGAAGCGGAGGTCTGCACTCCCGAGAATTACAAGGCGCTGCTTTCTCCCGCAGCCGAGCCCTTCCTCGAGGAGATAGCGCAGAAGGCCATGAGCGAGCGCTTCAAGCATTTCGGAAACTCAGTGTATATGTTCACGCCGCTATACATTTCCAATTACTGCGAAAATCAGTGCGTTTACTGCGGCTTCAACTGTAAGAATCAGATACACCGCGCAAAGCTCAACTATGAAGAGATAGAGAAGGAAATGTCCGAGATAGCAAAGACGGGTCTGCAGGAGGTGCTCATTCTCACAGGCGAGACCCGTGTTTACTCCGATGTGGAGTATATCGGCGAGGCATGCAAAATTGCCCGGAAATATTTTAAGATAGTGGGACTGGAGATATATCCCGTAAATTCGGACGAGTACAGGTATCTCCACGAGTGCGGTGCAGATTTTGTCACCGTATTTCAGGAGACCTACAATTCCGACAAGTATGAAAAGCTTCATCTTGCGGGCTGCAAGAGGATATTCCCCTACAGGATAAACGCACAGGAAAGAGCGATAATGGGCGGCATGAGAGGTGTAGGCTTCGGCGCGCTGCTGGGTCTGGACGATTTCCGCACCGACGCCTTTGCAACGGGACTTCACGCACATCTGCTGCAGAAAAAATATCCCCATGCGGAAATAGCGGTAAGCTGTCCCAGACTGCGCCCCACCATCGCAAACAGTAAGATAAACCCCCGTGATGTCCACGAAAAGCAGCTGCTGCAGATAGTCTGCGCATACAGGATATTCCTGCCCTATGCGAGCATCACCATTTCTACCCGTGAATGCAGCCGTTTCAGGGACAATATCATCAAGATAGCGGCGACAAAGATATCCGCAGGCGTAAACGTCGGAATAGGCGGTCACAGCGACTCCGAGGACAAGGGCGACGAGCAGTTCGAGATATCCGACCCCCGTTCCGTGGACGAGATATTCTCCGCTATCACCGATATGGGGCTTCAGCCTGTAATGAGCGAGTATATCTATGTGTGAGGTCGTTTGCGTAACGCAAAGCTCCGCTGTTTCGGGAGATTTCCTCACACAGCTTGAGAAGATAGCCGCAGCGGGAGCGGACAGGATAATTCTCCGGGAAAAGCAGCTTTCCGAGGAGGAATATATCTCCATTGCAAAAAAAGCTTCACGAATCTGCGGAAAATACGGCGTTCCTCTGACTGTTCATACGTACATTTCTGCGGCGAAGGCTGCGGGAACGGATAACGTTCATCTGTCCTTCAAGGCTTTTACCGAGCTTGGAGCCGATGTGCGAAATGCATATAATATCGGCGTATCGGTCCATTCCGTGAGCGAAGCCGTCACCGCTGAGAAGCTGGGCGCGGCATATGTTACCGCAGGGCATATCTTCCCCACCGACTGCAAGAGGGGACTTCCTCCCAGAGGAACTGCCTTTCTGTCGGAGGTATGCTCTTCGGTGGATATCCCCGTGTATGCCATAGGCGGGATAACTCCCGAAAATGCTCCGCAGGTCGTATCTGCGGGAGCGCGGGGCGTTTGCATAATGTCGGGACTTATGAAGGCTCCCGAACCCGGGAGCATTATAAATAGTATACATTCCCTTTAGAACACGGTCATATCATCGGGATGATATGACCGTGTTTTTGCAGAATTGTTCAAGTGTAATCAATCTGTTACCGAAATATTGCCTGTTTGCTATTGAAAATCGCTGAACATCGTGATATACTGAGATTAAGTGGATAATTCCATAAAGAAATAAAACGGAGATGATGATCTTCGTGAACAAAGGGAGGACATATTTTATGAAACACAAAGCATTGAAGAGTGTGCTGTGTACTCTTCTGTCTGCTGTTATGCTTATGATGATCTGTCCGCTTAACGTTTTTGCGGCGTCATTAAAGCTTAATTACAGCTCTGTCAGCGTTACAAAGGGCTATTATGTTACGCTGAAATCAAACTATTCCGGCTCAGGCAAGGTGACATGGTCGTCATCGAACAAGACGGTAGCTACCGTTTCATCTAAAGGAAAGGTTTATGCAAAGAGCGCGGGCAGCTGCTATATCACTGCAAAGGCAGGCAGCACTTCTGTGCGCTGCAAGGTGACTGTCGTAAACGGAAAGCTTACTCTTTCCCAGTCCACCGTAAATGTGGACGAGGGCAGCACAGAGCTTATTTCCGTAACTGCAAAGGGTTCTCACAGCCTCAAGCTCGTTCAGGGCGATAAGAATATCGCTAAGGGAAGCTGGGTAAGCCCATGGAACGGCGATAAGATCGGACTCAACATCACAGGAGTGAGCGCAGGCTCCACAAGGATCAAGGTACAGATGTCAAAGTATACCGAGATCTATAAGTATGTTACAGTAAATGTAAATGCAGTTGAGCAGGAGATCGAAGAAGACGAGGGCAGCGACAAGACATCTACTCTTCTTGTTGATCAGACCTCGGTCTCCGTAGGCAAGGCAAAGACTGCCGATATCAGCGTTTATGCAGACAATACATCTAAAATATCCGTTGTATCGTCCGATACCTCCGTTGCAACGGTAAGCGAACCCAAGTGGGGCACCAACGGATACGGCACAGTGACTGTTACGGGAGTTAAGAACGGAACAGCTTCGATCACCGTTTCCGCTTCGGATAATACTGCTCTTAAAAAGACGATCAAGGTCACGGTATCCTCCGACGGCTACTATGAAGTATCGGATACAACTCCCATCAGAAAGCTTTCGAGCGATACTATCCTGCAGTGGACCGACGGAACATCCACAAAGTACATGCTGGTTCCCGCCGGCTATGACATAGCTCATGCAAACACCGTATTTGCCAAGGAAACAGGCAAGGCTCAGTACTATGCAGTTTATGAGGAGTCTCCCGTGAAGGTGGCTTCAAACGATGTGATATCCTCGTTCAAGGTGACGATCAGCGGACAGTCTGTTACAAGATTTGTTCTTCTTCCCGCAGGCTATGATGCAGTTCGCTACAATACCCTCACTTCACAGTATACCGGAAAGTTTAATTACTGGATAATCTATAATGCGTCTCCCGTGCCTCAGGCATCAACAGACGTAGTGAAGTCATGGCAGGCTTCTGTGGACGGAGTTCTGTATACAAGATACATTCTTCTCCCCGCAGGCTACAGCGAGAGCCGTCTTAAGCAGATAATGGAGGACGACACCGCAGCAAACAACACCTACTATGCAGTCAGCGAGACCGAGCCTAAGAAAACATCGGAAGGCGATACAGTCTACAAGTTCACATCGGGATATAAGACAATGTATATCCTTCTCCCCGCAAATTATGATGCTGCCAAGAGAGATACCGCGGTGGCTAAGTATACGGGCAGCTATAGCTATTACACCGTATATACCGAAAAGCCTGAGGGTTCGATGTCTACAGACGTTGTAAAGTCGTGGAAAAAGGTCATCGACGGCAAGGCTGAAACAAGATACATGCTTCTCCCAGCAGGCTACAGCGAGGAATTCTACAACTCTCTGGTAAACGACGACGTAAACAACAGCGGAGCATACTATTATACAGTAACGGCGACCTTCCCCACAAAGACCCAGAGCTCCGATGAGATAATCAGCTGGTACAATGCAAAGCAGGGCGTATACAAGTACATGGTTCTTCCCGCAAATTATGACGCTTTGAAGAAGAACGATACCATATATGCAGATACAGGAGTATTCGAGTATTACAAGGCATATTCCGTTTCACCTGCAAATAAGAAGCTAAGTGAGACCGATCAGGTCATCTCCTTCAAGGATTCGACCTACGGAAATGTGTATATCCTTGTTCCCAAGGATTACGACCAGGCAAAGCTCAACGAGGCTATCAACGAGCTCTCTCACAAGTAAACAATATTAAGGTAAGCAAAGCCGCTGTCAGGATATGACGGCGGCTTTCTGCATTTTTTGACAAACTGTCTTGCATATTCTGCGGAGATATGGTATAATAAAAAGTAATAACGGAGGTAATTGCTATGTGTGAAAAAAACTATGAAGAGGAAAAAAAGCCTATAGCCGAGACAAACGGCAGCGAGCATAATCTTATCCCCGACGACAAGCAGTGGATGGACTATGCAAAGGACGATATGGAGGATTTCATAGAGTCTCAGGGCATTTATATCAGACAGTAAGGAGCGATAGGTATCAATACTTCAAAGGTGAAGCTTGTGGCTGCGGATATGGACGGCACTCTGCTTGACAGCAGTCACAATATGCCCGGGGATATGGCGGATATTATCCGCAGAATGAGTGCTGCGGGCGTGAAATTTGCGGCGGCAAGCGGCAGGCAGTATCAGAGCGTGAAGAAGCTTTTCGATGATATCGGCGCGTCGGAGGATATGTTCTTCATTGCCGAAAACGGCGGGATAGTCTGCGAGCGTGACAGCATTATCCACTGCGAGACCATTCCCGAAGAGGACGTGCATATGCTGATAGATATGTTGGCGGATATGCCCAATGTGCGGATAATTCTTTCGGGAGTGGATTCCGCTTATATCGAGTCGGCGCTGACCGACAGCGATTTTGGGAAAAATGCGTCGCTTTACTGCGAACGGCTGACCTTTTCGGCAGACCTTCACAAGGCGGCGCAGACCGACAGGATAACCAAAATAGCGGTGTTCGACCCTGACGCGGAGCATGGCTGCTATCCTGTTTTAAGGGAGCTTGACGGTAAATTCAATGTTGTGCTGTCGGGAACGAAATGGGTTGATATCGTCTCAAAGGCTGCGGACAAGGGCAGCGCGCTGAAATTTATCGCCGACCATATGGGAATTTCTGCGGCGGAGGTCATGGCGTTCGGAGATTATCTCAACGACCTGTCCATGATAGAATACGCAGGAGAGAGCTGTGCCATGGAAAATGCTCACCCGCTATTAAAGCAGGCCGCAAAGCATATCGTCCCTTCAAACGATGAGCATGGAGTGACGGAAACAATAAAAAAAGTTATCCTGAACTGAAAAAGAGCCGTTCCGATAATGGAGCGGCTCGAAGAATTATATTTGGTTACTTCTTTTCGGTGTAGTCGTATCTGATGTCGCAGGTGGGCATTTCGGCGTAAAGCGCCTTTATCTGCCGCTGAGTGATCTTGGTTCCCTTCAGATTCAGAGATTTGAGGTGATCTAAGTAGATAAGCGGGTGGATATCGGTGATAGCCGTGTTGGAAAGATCAAGCTTGCGTATGCCTCTGAGGTATTCCAGCACGGAGATATCGCTCAGCTCTGCATTTCCGCCGAGATAAAGCTCACGGAGCTCGCCCAGATTTACAAGGCAGGAGATATCGGTGATGTAGTTATTCTTTGCGGAAAGGCTGATAAGCTTTCTGAGAGAGCCTGCAAACTCGATATTGCCGATCTTGTTGTCGTTCAGGCTGAGATATTCAAGCTCTGTGAGATCGCCGATAGAGTCGGTATCGTTGTCGGTGACGTTCTGACCGTCCAGCTCCAGCTTTGTGAGCTTGGAGGAGTATCTGCTGCCGCATATTTCGATGTTTTCCTTGTTCTTTCTTCTGACGATGACCTGTGAATAGCCCTGATCGGGAGCCTTCTGCACAACAGGAGCAGGCTCTGCCTTGACTTCCGGCTCGGGCTTTGCTTCGGGAGCAGGTTCTGCCTTGACCTCGGCAGCAGATTCAGCCTTAGCTTCGGGCTCAGGCTCATCGGGAGAGTATACGACCTCTTCATCATCGCTGTACATAGCATTGTAAAGTGCACGGACAGCCTTGAAGCGGTCGCGCTCGTACACTTCAAGACCCTGCATAAGAGCGGCGTCCTTATCCTCGGAAAGGGTGATGCCCAGCGAGGACGGAGTTTCCAGCTCGTCGGTGATAGTTCTGTCGGGAGCGTCGGGGGGAGTTGTTCCGGTAAGAGCGTAGTAAATTGTTGAGCATAATCCGAAAATATCGGTCCAGCCGCCGATAGCACCCTTGAATGCGGAATATTCCTCCAGCGGCGTAAATCCGCCCTTGGGGATAAGTCCGAAGGCAGCGTCGTTGTCGTTCACGCCGTAGATGCCGAAGCCGATAAGATATGCCTGCTTTTTATCGGGAGTGACGAGAATGTTGAATGGCGAGATATTCGCATGGAAGATATTGTTTGCGTGAATGGTTATCATAGAGCTGATGATGGGACGCATAAGCGCAAACACCTCGTCTGCGGAGAGCTTGGATGAAGGATTCTTCACGATCTTTTTCAGCAGTGTACCCTCCACGTGATCGCTTATAGCGTAAGCGGTGCCCATAGCCTCGACCACGTTTGTAATGTGAGCAATTCCGGGGAGCTCATTTTCCGCTTCAAGTTCCTTAAGCTTTTTGAATGTGGCGATGAAGTCCTCCATGCCCTTTTTGAAAACAGCTTCCTTGTCGGGATTCACCTTAAGAGTGAGCTCTTCAAATTCGTTGTTGATACGTGAGCAGCAGGAATATGGACAGTATTCCTTGATGACCTTTTTCTTCTTTTCCGCCAGATCAAGTCCCATGTAGGATACGGAAAATGCATTCTCGCTGAGCACGCAGCCCACGAGAAAACGGTCATTGATAATGGTGCCCGTCTTTAAATATCTTGCGGAGGCAGGATAAGCTGCGGGGTCGAAGCCGCATTCCTTGCAGACTGCATTTGCCGATTTTACAGGCGCCATGCAGGACGGGCAGTATTGCTGATTTCCGAATATTGACATATTATTAACTCCTTTCGGCACAGTAAATGTATGATATATGTGATAAGCTGTCGTTATCGTAAGCTGCGGATATCTGTCTGAAAGTGATAGTGTCAGTTAACGGAGCACTGTGCAAGGATATCGCCCTCCATGCTCTTCACAGTGAAGGTATCGTTTTCATATATCACGCAGCTGCGGACGTTTCCTCCCTTTGGAAGCGTTACCGAGCCTGTATTCACGTAATAATGGTCTCCCTGCTTTTCAGCCGCATACAGATGAGTATGTCCCTGAATGAAAATATCTCCCTTTTTAAGAAATGTGAGCTTATCCTTGTCGTAAAGATGACCGTGAGTGCAGAATATCATTCTGCCGCTTTCCGTCCAGAGCACGGCATAATCCGCCATAACGGGGAAATCGAGCATCATCTGGTCGACTTCTGCTTCGCAGTTGCCGCGGACACAGAGAAGCTCTTCTGCAGCACTGTTGAGCAGAGCGGCGGTCTCCTTTGGGTCGTAGCCCTCGGGCAGAGGATTCCTCGGACCGTGATAGAGCAGGTCTCCCAGCAAAACAAGCTTTGAAGCGCCCTCGCGCTCATAAGCTTCCAGCAGCTTTCTGCAGCAGGAAGCGCTGCCGTGGATATCGGAAGCAAACATTATCTTCATATGGATCAATCCTTTTATTCAAGAGCTTTTTCGGAAACGAGCTGCTGAACGTCCTTGAGAGCGGCGCGCTTTTTCTGCCAGTCTGGTATGACCTTAGCGACCTCCTCCCAGAAGCTGGGACTGTGGTCCATGTGCTTCAAATGGCACAGCTCGTGCACCACCACATAATCTATAACGTCCTCTGGGGCGATGATAAGCTTCCATGAGAAGTTAATTGAGCCCTTTGAGGAGCAGCTTCCCCACCTGGTGGAGGCGGAGTTTATCTTGACTGCGGTGGGAGAAACGCCGATTATCTCCGAGTATTTTTCCACCCGTTTCGGCAGATCGGCAGCAGCTATCCTGCGGTACATGGAGATTATGTAGCTGCGCATCTCGGCAAAGCTTTCGCTTGGAAGATTGAAGGTCTTCCAGTCGAAGCCGTACTGACGGTTCTCGTGAGTCACGGGGTATTCCTTCCCGAAAAGGGGGAGAGAATTGACCTCCGAGGCAAGAGTTTCCCTGCGCTGAGCCTCGCAGGCCTCATACATTGACTGTCGTGAGCGCACCCAGTCGAGCCTGTCGTTATAGAAGCTGTTGATGACCTCAGCAGAGACGCTGTACGGCGCTTTGATCAAAGGAATGCCATCCTTGTCGATAGACATGGAAATGGATTTCCGATTCATTCTAACAAGTTTATATTCCGTATTGTTTCACATCACTTTATTATGTAATTACTCTGTATTATACCACACAAACCGCAAATAGTAAAGATATTTCTGTCATTTTGTATAAATTTATAAAATATTTTCTGAAAAAATGTACATTTTGACGTAACCTGTCAATCGGGAATGTATACAGTGAAATCAAGGCCGGAGCTGTTGATGATAAGATCGACGTTAGCCTTTTCCTTGCCCACGCCCGTCCAGCGGTAGTAGACCTGACCCGAGGATTTCTTGTACGCCTTGCAGTTCTTGCCGAATGCCTCGAACAGAGCCTTTCTGACATAGAGAGATTTCAGGGTGCTTTTGAACATAGCATCGTCGTAGCCGCCCATTGAATAGGTGACCTTGTTTTTAAAGGTATATCCCGCAAGAGCTTCGGGGATATCGCCTGTGACCTCGGAGCCTTCCTTTGAGAAGTAATATTTTCCCTTTGCGCCCCAGGGGAAGCCTGGCATATAGGACTGTGCGGTGATGATGATATCGCCGTTGGAAGCCCATTCCTTCTTTACATTTTCCGAGCCGTATCTTTCGCAGGCGGTGTTGTAGAATGCCTCGCAGTCGTCGTCCACGGGGAGGTTGTTGTTGATCACCTCGAAGATATACGCGTCAAATATTTCGCCTGTATATACGCCGTCCTGAACGAAGTAGAGCTTGTTCTTGTGCATAATGGGACCAGTGTAAAGCTCTGCGATGCCGTTGGGATAGAAATAGTATGTTTTTCCGTTGATAGAGTACCAGCCCTTAGCATAGCTGCCGTCTGTAAGCTTGAAGCGCTGATAATATTTTCCGAGAGTTTTAAAGCTGCCCGAAGCTTCGGGAGCGGCAGACTTCACGTAGATGTAATCCTTGTCGGACTTATTGTCGGGGTCGTACACGAGAAGAACGGTCTCGCCGAAATCCTTGGCTTTGAGTGTGATAGTGCCTGTTTCCGGGTTGTATACGGCGTTTGCCATGGAGGCGCACTGTGACGCTATTTTCAGATCGTCAGCGCCGTAAACGGAGATCTCGACAGTATCGCCCGCAGTGACATTCACATTATTTTCGCCCAGCTGAAAGCTTGCTGCTGCGGTGTTTATCGCCATAACGCATGTAGCGCACAGAGCGGCTGCCGCGCTGACTGCTTTTTTCAGATTTTTTTTCATTTGCATATCTCCTGTTTGGTTTATTTTCTGTAAAATATATACTCTATTTAATTATATTACATTTCGATATTACACACATTAAGAATTTATTAATATGATGTTAATTTACATAATTCGGACGATCGGCATATGCACGAAACCGAGCCGCAGTGGCTGTCAGTTCACCGCTGTTCTGCACTATACCAAAATCTATATGTCAGATGTAAATTTTACCATAAGGAGTATGTTAATAATTTGACTATTGACAAATCGCCGCCAAAGCTTTAAAATAAAAGCAGTGAAGAAAATACGCTGAAAAGAGGAGAAGTAAAATGGCAATGAGAGGTATTCAGAATACAGTCACGAATATCCGCCGACAGGTATTTACCGAGGTGGCGCGCCTTGCTTACGAGGAGGGCGACTATAAGCAGCGCATGGAGATGATCCCATACAAGATATGTCCCGGTGAGGTCGCTACATACCGCGATTCTATCTTCCTTGAAAGAGCTATCGTCGAGGAGCGCCTGCGCCTTGCAATGGGACTTCCGCTGCGTTCGGCTGCGGATCATGCGCCCTGCT
>JBJFHQ010000209.1:0-11646 GCA_051893755.1 Oscillospiraceae bacterium | reverse complement strand
CGTTGTCCAGCTCCATAATGCAGGAAAACGCAAGTCTGTCCTCGTTGGGATTTAGGGAGCATATGCCGTTAGAAAGCTCCTTTGGCAGCATAGGGATAACTCTGTCCGCATAGTATATGGACGTGCCGCGGAGAAATGCGTCGGAATCCAGCTTGGAGCCGCTCTTTACATAGTGTGAGACATCTGCGATATGAACGCCCAGTCTGTAGCCTGCGGCGGTCTTTTCCACCGACACGGCATCGTCGATATCCTTTGTATCCGCGCCGTCTATGGTAAAGATGTTCTCGTTTCGCAGGTCAAGGCGGCGGGATATCTCGTCCTCGGTTATCTTCATTCTGCCGATATATCTTGCCTCGTCCATGACCTCCGACGGGAACTCTGTCTCGATGCCGTTGATATGGAGCAGCGCCGCCGCACTGCTGGAAGCCTTGTCTGCGCTGCCGAATATGCCGATGACCGCGCATCTGTGATCTGCATGACGGTCTCCCCGCTTCACTATCTTTGCAAGGACCTTGTCACCCTCATGAGCGTCTATCTTCATGGAGGATATCTCCAGCAGCTCCTTGGACAGCGTATCGGGACGGATAAACAATCTGCCGTACTCCTTTTCGAGAGTGCCCGAAAACTCGGTGAATACTTCCTCAAGGACCTTGACTACCTCGCCCTCGGGGGATTCTCCCCGTCTGTCCTTTCTGGGAAGAGCCTTTGCCAGCACCCTGTCTCCGGGCATGGCACCCTTTAAAAATTTGCCCGGAACGAATACTTCCGTGCCGTCCTCGGTCTTAAGAAAGCCGAAGGTCTTTGCGATCCTCGATACCTCGGCAGGATATATCCCGTAGGACTCGCAGAGCACAAAGCCTGCCTTTCTCTCAAAGATAACGCCCTCCCGCTTTAACGAAAGCGCTGCCTCCTTGAATTTATCAGGCATAGGATGCCGTCCCTTGCATTTGGCATAGAGCTCCTTATAGGGCACACATTTTCTGTCGTTCTGCTTTAAAATTTCCCTTATTCTTTTTTTGTAGATATCAACATAATCGGTCATGACATTTTATCCTTTCGGTGACTTTTTCTGTCCTTATTATATATATTAATATTGTACTCCTTTTTTTCAGTAAAGTCAATAAAATTTTTGACAATATGACGTAAGAATCTGTATTTATTTTATACTTGCTTTCTCTTCATATCTACATCTGTAAAGATGCTTTCTTTACAGATGTGAACGTTTTCTCTGTGTCGTCTGCTGTCAGATATTATGTTATTAGAAAAAATAAACAAATAATTCGTAAGAATTTGCACAAATTTCTGTAAACAAGTGTTCTCATAATTACGTCACGGTTACATTACGGTTAAAATACGGCGTTACTACTTGAAAGAACTGTCAGACTGTGATAAAATTGTAATCGCTGTGAAAGAAAAAACACAAAAAACAGCAGGAGAACAAGAAAAAGAACAAAACGGGTCGATAAATATGGAAATAAGCGGAATCAAGAAATCCTATCAGCACAGACCGCAGATAACCCGCACTGCCACCGGCGAAAACAAAAAAAACAGCGTTCCGATGGATGTAAAGATCAATCGTGCACTGATACTTGTTTTGCTCGTGCTTGCGGCGCTGACCACGGTTATGCTCGTAAGCCAGATATCTTATGTAAGAAACGGCAGCATCAACGTGGGCAGCAGCGGCTATACTGTTTTGAAAACTGAATCGGACAATCGTGCGGACGTTGCGGACGCTCTCAATGCAGTTACTGTCAAGTCGATGAAGATCGACATTGAAGTGCCTGATTACTGTCCCGTAAACTACAAGGCGTACTCCCCTATTGCAATGGTGTACGACAAGACTGCGGGCGAGGTCCTCTACTCCAAGAATGAGACCGAAAAGTGCTACCCCGCAAGCACTGCCAAGCTTATGACAGCTGCGGTGGCACTTGATCTTGCTCCCGATGATTTCCTTTTCGTGGCGGGAGACGAGCTTGATCTCGTCAAGGATGACGCCCCCAAGGCAGGCATCAACAAATGCTTCGGTCTTAACAGACAGGAGCTTGCAGACGGCATAGTGCTCAAGGGCGGCAGCGATGTTTCCTATACGGGAGCTGCTGCTATCGGAAAGCTGCTCTGCGAAAGCGATGACGTTTCCGCAAATGAGGCCGTGTCCAAATTCATGGACGCTATGAATACCACTGCAAGAAATATCGGCGCGGATAATACTCATTTTTCCAACCCCGACGGCTATTACGACGACGACAACTACACCACCGCCAAGGACATGATGAAGATCGCAATTTATGCCTCCGATCACAAGGAGATCGCAGAGGCTGCTTCAAAGGAGTTTGCCTCCGGAAGATTTGCTTCGGGACAGAGCTATCACTGGCCCAATACCAATGAAATGGTCATTCCAGAAAGCAGACTTTACTACGAATTTGCTACCGGTCTTAAAACAGGTATGACCGCAAACTCAGGCTACTGCATGGCGGCTTCCGCAGAGCAGTACGGACACGAGCTTATCTGCGTGGTCATGAACAGCGAGACCGAGGAGTACAGATACCTTGATGTGAAGAATTTGTTTGAGATCTCATTTTCCTACATTGAGGAATTTTCCGCCGTCGAAACAGGCGAAACTTAATATGCATTTACAGGCTGTCTTACAAGAGAAGGCAGCCTTTTTACTTTATAAAACAGCCGCCGAAAAGCTGTCCTTAGCTTTTCGGCGGCTGTTCACTTTCCGAAGATATTATTTTCCGTAATTTTCGATATATTTTTCTACCAGCTCTTCAAAATCATCACGATAGCCTATATCCGCTGTTTTGTCGTCGGAGGGAATATCCTTCAGCAGCTTTTTCACACCGCTTATGCTCGATGTTCCCTTATAGGGGCTGTCCTTCAGTATCATTCCGAACTCTGTTACCGCACAGCAGAACTTCATTCGTCCGCTCATTTTTTCGTAAGGGTCGTAATTCTTGCCATTTATGACTGTAGATACCTGAACTGACTTAGTTTCTCCCGGGGTCTTGTAGCGTATCTTCAAGGTGCACCATTCGCCGGTGCCCTTTCCCGAGGAAGTCTGATATTTCAGTGAACCGTCCTTATCGCTCTTCATTTTCAGCTCATAGAGAACCGTCACGCTGTCCCCTGCGCCTACATCGCCTGCGTCCTTTGCATCATTGGTGAAATCCTCGTTGTTCAGTCTGCGGTTGTCATAGCCGATAAGACGATAGCTGCCGATATATTCGGGATTGAATTCCAGCTGCATCTTCACATCGTCCGCAATGGTGAAAAGCGTGCTGTTGCGCTCTTCGATAAGCACCTTTGAGGCTTCCTTTGCGCTGTCGATATAGTGATAGCTTCCGTTGCCGTTATCTGCAAGAGCTTCAAGCTTTTCGTCCTTGAGATTGTCCTTGCCGAAGCCGAGAGCTGTCAGATATATGCCTGTTTTGCGCTTTTCCGAGATAAGCTCTGTAAGCTCGTCCGTATCGGAGATGCCCACATTCAGGTCACCGTCGGTGGCAAGGATAACTCTGTTATTGCCGCCCTCGATGAAGTAATGCTCTGCGATATCATAAGCTGCTCTGATACCGCCCTCGCCGTTAGTGCTGCCGCCTGCGTCCATGCAGTCGGTCATAGCCTTTACTGTGCGGGTCTGATTGCCCTTAGCGCCTGCCAGCACAACATGCTCGTCCCCCGAGTAGGTCACAATGGATATCCTGTCGTTCTCGGTCAGAGTTTCGGTCAGCATGTTTATGGATTCCTTGACCAGCGGGAGCTTATTCTCCGACCACGACATGGAGCCGCTGGTATCCACAAGGAACACAAGATTTGAAGCGGGAGTATCCTCCGCGGCGATATCCTTGCCCTGGATACCGATCATCATAAGCTCTGAGTCCTTGTTCCACGGACAGTCGGAAAGCTCATAGGTCACGGAAAAGGGCGATTTCCCCTTGGGCCGGACGTAATCATAATCGAAGTAGTTGAGCATTTCCTCGATACGGACAGCGTCCTCGGGGATAGTTCTCCCATCGTTTATCAGCCTGCGGAGATTTGCATAGGAGGCTGTGTCAACGTCCGCAGAAAAGGTTGATACGGGGTCGGTGGAGGTTTTCTTGAAGGCGCTTTCCTCTGCGTGGGAGTATTCCTCGGTATTAACTGTCAACGCGATTTTATCTATGGGCTCATATGAGATCTCTTCTTCGATATAGCCATAATCGTCAAGAACCTCGACCTCATAATCTATCTCTGCACCTGCTACTGCTTCGACAGACTCCTCCTGACCATATGCGCGGGGAGAATACTTATATGTAACGTGGTTGGACGTGGAGCTGTAATAGATATTGTCATCATAATCGTAAGTAACAGCTTGTACAGCATATGTCACACTGCTGTCGGAATAGTCCAACTTGAAAAACTCGTCGTAGGTGGAAGCGATCTTTATATACTTCCCGCCATTTCCGACCCTGTAAACATAATAAAGCAGTGCATTTTTCACAGGCGTCCATTCAAGATGAGCTCCCCAATACCGCTCCGATTTGAGCGTAAGCTCAGGTTTTGAACGCTTAAAAGCCTTTATCTCATTGGAATTATTCTCCGCGGAGACAGGCTCTGGAAGATCATTCATATCTATCGCAGCCGATACTCCCGCAGGAAATGCAGACAGCGTTCCCGCAGATATCATCATGGCAAGAATAAATGCAGCACGTTTTTTGTTCATAGACGTTACCCCTTTCAGTTATTGATTTTCTATATTATAGCTTATTTGGATATGAATGTCAACGGTAAATATATATCTGTAACAGATTTTTGTCAATTGAAACCGAATCATTTTTTTGTGATATCGTTTTCCGAAAAAATAAAATCGTTTTCAAGTGTTAATGCCCGAAAATCTTCGCAAATACCTATTGATTTTTTCGTTTTCATGGTGTATAATGATAATGTTTTATGCAAGTCATGGCAGACCGTTTTTATAAAACGTCTGCAAAAATTTCCAAAGGAGCTAACGCTATGAGTACAGCCTTTAAAGCGGCGGATATACTTCTGCCGTCTGACACTGCCGACATGTCAGAATGGTCGGTGGTAGCCTGCGACCAGTATACCTCGCAGCCCGAATACTGGACGGAAACAGCGCGTATAGTCGGCGACTCGCCGTCTGCGTTAAATCTGATACTCCCCGAGGTATATCTCGGCTCGGAGGACGTTGACAGGCGCATTTCGGATATTCATAAAAACATGGAAAAATATCTTTCGGAGGGTCTGTTCACCGAATATAAAAACTCCATGATCTACGTTGAACGCATGACCTCCGACGGCATGCGCGCAGGAATAGTCGGAATGATCGACCTTGAAGAGTACGACTACCGCAAGGGAAGCACATCTTCGGTAAGAGCTACCGAAGCAACCGTCGTTGAGAGGATACCTCCCAGAATAAAGGTCCGCGACGGCGCACCGCTGGAGCTGCCTCACATTATGATACTTATCGACGACGGAAAGGGTACTGTCATCGAGCCTCTTTCCGAGAAAAAGGCTTCCATGAAAAAGCTCTACGATTTTGACCTGATGCAGAAGGGCGGTCACATTTCGGGCTATCTTATACCCGATGAGGAGATAAGCCGCATAGATTCGTCCCTGACAGCTCTCGGCGATAAGGACGCTTTCAACAGCAGATACGGTCTTACGGACAAGCCCGTGCTCCTGTATGCAATGGGCGACGGAAACCACTCCCTTGCCACCGCAAAGGAGTATTATGAGAAGCTAAAGGCTGCAGATCCCGGCAGGGATATGTCAAATCACCCTGCAAGATATGCTCTTTGCGAGATAGTCAATCTCCACAGCCCCGCGCTCCGCTTCGAGGCTATCCACAGGATAGTCAGCAAGGTCGATGTGAACGCTCTGCTTAACGCTCTGAAAGCTGAGCTTTCCGCAGCTGAGGCTCCCGCAGAGGGTCAGTCCTTCACAGCTGTCACAGGCGATAAGGATATAAAGCTTTTCATCGGCAAACCCACATCGAATCTTACCGTCGGCAGCCTGCAGCAGTTCCTTGACAAGTACATCAAGGAAAACGGCGGCGAGATAGATTATATCCACGGCGAGGACGTTGTGCGAAAGCTTGCCGAGGATAAGAACAGCATCGGCTTCCTGCTGCCCGATATGAGCAAGGAGGAGCTTTTCCCCACGGTCATCAAGGACGGCGCTCTCCCCAGAAAGACCTTCTCTATGGGACACGCCGAGGACAAGCGCTTTTACGCAGAATGCAGAAAAATAACAGAATAACTTAACACGGAGGAATCATCATGTCATCAATTTTTGAAGAAAACAAGACAAAGGTCGTTGAAAAATACGAGCAGCTCATCACACGCAAAAACAAGGTATCCGACTGCTATAACGGCATCTATGACCGTTACGAATATCCCGTGCTCACAGCAGAGCATATCCCCTATTACTGGAAGTACGATCTCGACCCCGAGACCAATCCCTATTTCATGGAGAGACTGGGCATAAATGCAGTGCTCAACAGTGGTGCTATCTATCTCAACGGCAAGTATTATCTCGTTGCAAGAGTAGAGGGCAACGACAGAAAATCCTTCTTTGCAGTTGCAGAGAGCGATAACGGCATTGATAACTTCCGTTTCTGGGATTATCCCGTAGTGCTCCCCGACACACAGCCCGAGGAGACCAACGTTTACGACATGCGTCTCACTCAGCACGAGGACGGCTGGATATACGGCGTTTTCTGCTCCGAGAGCAAGGACACTTCATCTGACGACCTGTCCGCCGCTACCGCACAGGCAGGCATCGTCCGCACAAAGGACCTTAAGACTTGGGAAAGACTGCCTAATCTGAAGTCAAAGTCTCCCCAGCAGAGAAATGTTGTGCTCCACCCCGAATTTGTTGACGGAAAGTATGCCTTCTATACCCGTCCTCAGGACGATTTTATCCAGACAGGCTCCGGCGGAGGTGTATGCTTCGGTCTCTGCGAGGATATCACAAACCCCGTTATCTGCACCGAAGAGGTGGTCATCTCCCCCAGACAGTACCACACCATCACCGAGGTCAAGAACGGCGCAGGCGCTGTGCCTATCAAGACTCCCAAGGGCTGGATACATATTGCTCACGGCGTAAGAAATACCGCCGCAGGACTTCGCTATGTCATCTATGTATTTGCTACCGACCTCAATGACCCCTCTAAGCTCATTGCATCTCCTTCGGGACTTTTCATCGCTCCCCACGGCATCGAGAGAGTGGGCGACGTTTCCAACGTTGTGTTCACAAACGGAGCGATCGTCCGTGAAAACGGCGATGTATATATCTACTACGCTTCCTCCGACACACGAGTTCACGTTGCGACAACAACAGTTGACAAGCTCATGGACTACACCTTCAATACGCCCACCGATCCCCTGCGCTCGGTTGACTGCGTAAAGCAGAGATGCAGCCTTATCGAAAAGAACATGAAGTTCCTTAATAAGTAATTAAACGGCGGCAGATGATACCGAACATCATCTGCCGCCGTTTTTATCGGTACATGAACAGCCTGACTGCAAGTGCACTCACAAGAAATCCCGTAATATCTCCGCTGAGAGAGGCTGCGAGAGTATGACGGGTGTTTTTTATTTTAAGGGAGCCGTAATAAACTGCAACAGTGTAAAAGGTGGTCTCCGTGGAGCCCGATATCACCGAGGCAACTCTCCCCGCATAGCTGTCGGGGTGATTCTCCCGCAGTATGGACTCAAACACAGCAGCCGCTCCGCTGCCTGAAACAGGGCGAATTATCGCCAGCGGCAGACACTCCGCGGGGAATCCCACCGCAGACAGCACCGGCGACAGCAGCTCCGACAGAAAATCAGGCAGCCCCGACGCTCTGAACATTCCCACCGCCGTCACTAACAGTATAAGCGGCGGAAGTATGTCCGCAGTGGTCCGAAGTCCCTCCATTGCGCCTGCGGTAAATTCGCCGAAGATGTCCGTCTTTTTGACTATCCCGCAGATGAACACCGCCGCAGTTAAAACAGGTACTATATAATCACCCAAGGCTCTCCCCTCTTTTCCGTTCATGCTTTATCCTGTGCCTTCCGAGGGCACAGCCTGCCTTTGCTGCGATAAGCGACACAGTAAGCGAAGCGGCTGTGGTGAATATCACCGCAGGCATTATGTCAAAGGGACGCTCGGCGCCGTATTTCAGCCTGAGGGAAGCCGCAGTCGTAGGGATAAGGGTGAGCGAGGCGGTGTTCAGCACTGTGAATATCACCATGTTGTCCGACGGGAGCCCGCCCTTCGATTCCTCGGAAAGAGCCTTCATTGCCTCAAGCCCCAGCGGCGTTGCGGCGTTTCCAAGTCCCAGCAGATTTGCCGATACGTTCATGCATATGCACCTGAATGCTCTGCCATTAGTGTCAATGTCCGAAAACAGCGCTTTCAGAGGCTTCTTTAAAAGTCCTGCTATAATTTCCGTGATACCCGACTTTTCCGCGACCCGCATAAGTCCGCTCCAGAAACACATGCCTCCGCACAGGTACACCGCAAGCTCTACTGCGTTCACAGGCTCGTTCAGCACTGCTGCGGAAACATCGGGGATATTCCCCGAAACAAGCGAATAAATTACCGAAGCAAGTATGAGCAGTCCTGCAAATTTCCCGACCATTTATTTCCCTCCTGTACTCACTTTTTTATTCACTTTGTGATAATTCTGTAAAATAATATGAATTTTTTATCAATTTACAAAAAATGTGTTGACAAAGGAAAAATTTGAATGTATAATTAATTTAAAATATATAAAAATGCTTTTTTGCACTTGCATGTTGTATTATTATATATTTTGCCAAAAATACTAAACATTATATTTTTTATGATGTTGAGAAAGGAAAATTGCTATGAAGGAAACAGGTGTAACAAGAGCTTTAGACAGTCTGGGAAGAGTAGTTATTCCCATTGAGATCAGAAGACGCTTTGAAATAAACGAAGATGAAGAGCTTGAATTTTATATTGAGGACGATAAGATCATAATGAAGAAATTCATTGATTCCTGTACTTTCTGCGGTTCCAGAGATAACCTTACCGAATACAAGGGTAAGCATATCTGCAGCGACTGCATAAAGGATGTAAAAACTTTCAAGGCTTGAACATAAAGCTACATAAAAAATATATTCTTTGTCTGGTCTGATTATACGCACTTTTTCTGAGTCTATAATCAGAACAGACATTTTTTACGTACCGTATTACTATTGTGGAGGCTGAAAAGGTTGGTCTATCTTTCTGTAAACGAGCTGTCTTCCGGAATGTGCGTGGACAGAGATATTAATTTCTACGATGCCTCCGTGAGAACGGCTATCTGTATACGCCACGGGCAAAAGCTCACCGATGTGTCTATCACCAAAATGAAGGAAAACGGCATCAAAGGCGCATACATAGACGATACTCACAGCGAATTTCATGTCCTCTCCAGCGTAAGCACAGAGATAAAAAATGACGCTATCAACAATCTGCAGAGCCTTGCAGACAACTTTATCGACAGCAGCAAGGGCGTTTCTCAGAGCGATATCGCCGAGGTCGGAGGCACTACCTCCAAGCTTATCGACGCTCTCGCCGATAAAAAGGATATCATGGTAAATATCGCCGATATAAAAATGTACGATGATTATACCTTTCATCACTGTCTGAGCGTTGCTATCCTTGCGATAACCATCGGCATGGAGCTGGGAATGTCCAAAAACGAGCTTTACGAGCTTGGTCTTGCAGGACTTCTCCACGATATCGGAAAGGTCTCCATTCCAATCGAGATAATCAACAAGAACGGCAGACTTACCGACGAGGAATACGCTATCGTAAAAATGCACCCCATTCATGCGGCTACTCATTTAAAGGAACGCAAGCTTGTGCCCCAGAACTGCTATCTCGGAATAATCGCTCACCATGAGCGCTGGGACGGCAGCGGCTATCCATTTAAGCTGGCAGGTGAAGCTATCCCATTTTTTGCCCGCATTTTAGCGGTCGCCGACGTTTATGACGCACTGACCTCAAATCGTCCGTATCGCATTCCGAGTCCTCCCAGCGAGGCTATCGAATTTATCATGGGCGGAATGGGCAGCCATTTCGACGAGACAGTCGTCCGCGCATTCCTGCGGAAGATCGCTCCATATCCTATCGGCTCGAAGATAACCCTTTCAAACGGCGATACTGCCACTGTCGTCAAAAATGCCGCAGATCACCCGCTGCGCCCTCTTATCAGATTTGACAGCACGGGAAGATCTGTTGACATGAACGAGGATATGTCCAGCTATAATCTCGTGATCACGGGACTTGTGGACCCGAACCTCACCACCGCGGATATTGTAAAAAAATGATATTCATACAAAACAGGCGCTGCCGATGAGCTTCGGCAGCGCCTGTTCTTATTTATCGTCTGAATTATTCGCCGGTATATTCAACGATGCGGACGCTTTCCATCTGCACCTGCTTTAAGGGCTTGTCGTTGGAAGGGTCTGTCTCCACCTGCGAGATGGCACGCACCACGTCCATGCCCTCGAATACCTGTCCGAACACGGTATAGTTTCCGTCCAGATAAGCAACTCCGCCCTTTTCATAATACATATCCTGTACGTTTTTGGGAACGTTCATTCCTGCCTCTTCAAAGGTCTCGTAATATTTTATCTCGCCTGTTTCGGGGTCCTGCTCTGCGCCGAGAGCAACATAATCGTCGTCGGTATTTACAATATAGAACTGGCTGGAATTGGTGGCGACACCGCTGCTGTTGGCATACGCAACTGCTCCCGTGAAGTGATAAAGCTTGTCGGACACGCCTCCGTCAAAGGTACCGCCCCACATGCTGTTTCCGCCTGTGCCGTTGCCCTTGGGGTCTCCGCCCTGTATCATGAACTCGGGGATGACACGGTGGAAGATAAGCTCGTCATAGTAATTCATGTTTGCAAGTCCCTTGAAGTTTTCAACTGCAAGAGGACATTCGTCGGGGAACAGCTTGACCTTGATCTCGCCGTAATCCTTTACGGTGATGACCGCTATCTCCTCGCCTATCTCGGGAGGGGTGAAGTTCAAGATCTCAGCGTCCTCAAGAGGCTCGGCAGCCGTTGTTGTTTCGGCGGAGGTATCGGACGCGCCGTCGGACGTATCATTTTCGTTTCCGCATGCCGTCAGCGAAGCCGCCACAGCAGCTGCCAGAAGGACAGATATGATCCTTTGTTTTTTCATATAAGCTCCTTTCCTGTTTCCTGTCCACGTTCTGCGCGGATCATCCCGCAGATTAGCACAGAAAAACCATTCCTGCAAATCAGGATGCCATAAGTTTAACATTCTAATTATACAATAATTATTTTCGGTTGTAAATCTCACATTATACAAAAAGCAAATATAATTATAGAGCGTATTTTGTTAAATGATAACAAAATTTTGCCAAAACCGACCTTTTTTCTGTGATTCTCAGTTGACAAGCACAGGCTAATATAGTATAATTATAATATTGGAGGAGATGTTATTTTATGGAAAGTCCATGGAAGAAAAATCTGCTGTCCATAAAACCCTATGTGGCAGGCGAACAGCCTAAAACGGGCAGCTTTATCAAACTTAATGCAAATGAAAATCCATATCCGCCTTCGCCGAAGGTATTCGAGGCTATCCGAGGCTTCGACCCTGCGGCACTAAAAAAATATC
>JBJFHQ010000208.1:0-11647 GCA_051893755.1 Oscillospiraceae bacterium | reverse complement strand
CGAAAGCAATTTCTTCTGACTGCTTTCGGGCTTATACTTTTATTCTTGTACGCTTAATTTTTCTGCGCCTGTTATCGTTCGGCTGTTGTCGGACTTTTTGTATAGCGCTCTCCTGCAAAGGAAGTAAGCGGGGATAAGGAACAGGTCCGCCAGCACCCAAGCCGCAGGGGAAGCAAAGCATACCGCATTAAATCCCCAGAAGCCCGCAAGGTAAGCAACAGCGCACCTTGCTATCATTTCGAAAACTCCCGCAACAGTGGCGATAGGCGAGAACCCCATGCCCTGTATCATAAATCTCACGATATTCACAAGGGACAGCGGGAAATAGAAGGCTCCCTGTGCAATGAGGAACTGTCTGACATATGGTGTGAGCACCATGCTTTCCTCGTCGAGGAATATCTTCGACATGGGTCTGCTGAACAGAAGTATCGCCGAAAATGCAATGACCGAGTAGATAAGCCCCAGCAGTACACAGGACTTCAGTCCCTCGTTAAGACGGTCAAGCTTTTTCGCTCCCACATTCTGACCGCCGTAGGTAGCCATTGTGGAGCCCATTGCGTCAAAGGGACATACAAGGAACATGGACAGCTTCGACCCCGCAGTTACCGCAGTCACGTAGGCTGTGCCGAGAGAATTCACCGCAGACTGGAGCACTATGGAGCCGATAGCGGTAATGGAATACTGCAGTCCCATAGGAAGTCCCATTCCGCAGAGTCTGCCAAAATGTCTGAGAGCCGCTTTTGAATCGCCTTTGCTCTGTGAGCGGAGCACCTCGGGGAAGCCTCTGAGTACCCGCACAAGGCAGCCTATCCCTGAGATGAGCTGTGCTGTCACAGTAGCAATTGCCGCGCCGAATACTCCAAGATGAAGGACCACTATGCAGAACAGGTCCAGCACTATATTGATAAGTGAAGCGGTTATCAGCCATGTTACGGGAGTTTTGCTGTCTCCGAGAGAACGGAGTATCGCCGCGCACATGTTGTACAGGAAGAAGGTAGGTATTCCCGCAAATATGGTGAATATGTAGGTGTTTGCGCCTTCAAATACCTCGGGCTGAGTGTTCATGGCGGTGAGGATATCGCGGCAGAAAAACGTAGTTGCTGCGGTGATAGCAACTCCGAAGAAAATGCACAGCCACATGGAGCCGTTCACATATCTGCGCAGCTCGGGATAATCTCTTGCGCCGAAGCGCTGAGCTATCGGGATAGCAAAGCCGTTGCATATCCCCGAGCAGAAGCCGATAACAAGGAAATTCACCGAGCCTGTGCAGCCCACTGCGGCAAGGGCATTTCCACCGAGAAAATGTCCAACAATGGCAGTATCAGCCATGTTATAGAACTGCTGAAACAAAAATCCCAGCAGGATAGGTATACCGAACTGTAAAATAAGCTTCAGAGGCTTTCCGTAGGTCAGATCTCTGGTCATAGCATATATCCTCCGATAAAGATTTTATTCGTACAAGTGCATATTATATAATCATCGGAGCAATAAAGCAATAGCTTTTTTGCGGATAATATTTGAACAATTTATTTTCGTACAGATAGACAAATTTAACTTTGTTTTAACATAAAAACTATATCAAATTATTGCTCCCCCAATTAACTGATGAAGATTTATGCGCAGAACCGCTGACGAAAGCCTAGGAAGAAAACCGCAGGAATATGCGGATATTTCAAGGTTTTCTGACGACGGATTTCGTCAGCGGGGCAAGCAGAAAATTCAATAGTTAATTGGGGGAGCAATATTATGGTGTAACCGATTTTTAATTTGCCAAATCCTCTGAAATATGGTATAATAGCAATTAGCGATCAGTTTATCTTGAAAGGAGAACAGATATGAATAAGAAAGAAATTGCAGAAATAAAGAAGAATTTTAACGGCGACAGCGGATTGTTTACGCTCAACCGTGTAGTCATGGCGTACATAAATTCCGATACGGAGGTAAAATGCAGGGAGAACAAGCTCTTTGCCGCCGTTCCCGATGAGGAAGCCGAGGTGGTTTACGAGACCCTGAAAAAGGCTCTCAGCGGAAGTCAGGGAAAAAATCTCACCGAGTACGCATTCCCTAACGAGTCCTATGAGGAGGGCGGCGCTCAGAATATCTTTTACAAGGCGATGAAGTCCAAGCTGGAGGACGAGGAGGCCGTTGATGCGGCTATTGACCGTATCCGTCAGAATTATCGCTGTGATTCGGTGTACTGCATCATGATGGCGCACTGCACCTATAACGTTATGACAAAGGACAAAAACGACGACATCACCGAGCTGGACGATAATGTGTACAACTTTATCATCACTGCACTTTGTCCCATGAACACCAATACCGACGGACTTTTCTACAACTCCGACTCAAATACTATTGAGAAGAAGGACAACACACAGCTTATCATCAGCCGTGCGCCTGTGGACGGATTCTTATACCCTGTTTTCAGCGACAGGGCACCCGATGCGAACCATGTGCTGTACTATACAAAAACTCCCAAGAAGCCAAGCCTCACTATGATAGAGGACGTGCTCGACTGCAGCTTCTCCATGACTGCCGAAAGCGAAAAGGAGAAGTTTCAGCAGGTACTGGGTGAAGTGGCGGGAGACGAGCTGGACTATACCGTAATCACCCGCGTAAACGAGATAATCAAGGATGTTGTTGCACAGAACACCTCCGAGACCGAGCCTACCATGATAGACGATACTCGTCTGCGCTCTATTTTAAGTGATGCAGGCGTGAGCAATGAGCGCTTGGAGGGACTTTCCGCCGCATATAACAGTGCAGTGGGCGAGGACAGCAAGGGCTTTACTGCCACAAATCTTGTTGAAAACAAAACGGTCGTGTCCACCTCCGAGATTACTATAAATATCGGAAAGGACGCGACCGAAAAGCTCCGCACGGGAGTTATTCAGGGCAGAAAGTGCCTTATAATTGATCTGGACGACCCGTCCATAAAGGTCAACGGCTTTGACGCTTCCGTCGAGACTCCGCTGACTGTTCAGTGAGATATCAGCGCTTACTTGACGGTGAATTTCTCGCCGTCCTTGAAAATATTCCGTATCGACTTATCATAGTCGGAGCGGATATATTCGGCGCAGAGAGTGCCGTCGTACTCGTAGACCATGAGAGTATAGGCGGGGTCGGCGCTGTCGGTGTAGGTGTCGGCGAAAACATAGTCCACGTCGGCGGTCTCGTTGCGGAACACCGACACGCGGACGTCCTCTTCAAGCAGGATACAGTCAAAGGGAGCGGACTCGATGAAGGCTTCCTCGTCGCCGATGCCGCTGTAGCGGATATGCAGGCGGTCGCCGTCTGCTCCGCTGGCAAGCTTTCCGTATGAGATAACGGCGTTTTCGGGCAGAGGGATATTTACCGTGCTTTCGAGAAGCTGTGCTTCCGAGGGAGTAAATTCGGTTTTCGTCAGATAATATGGCGTGAAGAAATTTATTGAGATAAAGTGATATCCCACATAGCATACCGCAAAAATAAGCAGAGATAAAAACGTGTAAAGTCCGTTTCTGGGGTCCACGGGAGGACGGGGCTGTCCCTCGTCGTTCAGCTCGACCTCTTCCTCGGGCTTTTCGTTTTTGGTTATTTCCGTAGTTTCGGAGATGTTCTCGGTGTCGCTCATGCCGAAGCTCCTTTCATTTATCTTGTGAATTATGTGCTGTTATCTGTTATTATACCACCGATGACGAAAAAGGTCAATAATTTTCGGACGGATATATCGTGCAATTTATATATAGAAATGATACCGAAACTGTGGTATAATGGATATATATGAATACAGGAACAAAAGGAATGGATAAAAAATGAAATATAAGATAAACTGGGACGGCGGAGTTTTTGCCGTGCCCGACTGTGCCGCTGACAGCCTGAAGCTTGCTTCGGGAAAGGCTGTCAAGGTGCTGCTGTACATACTTAGATACAAGTCCGAGGAGGGCATATGCGAGGCTCTGGGCATTTCCGGGGAGGATCTGGAGGACGCACTTTCCTACTGGAGGTCGGTCGGAGTAATGTATTCCGAGGGCGAACAGCCTGCTGTGAAGGAAGCACCTGCTGCGGCACAGAAGGCGCCCACTGCTCTTCCGAAGGCGGCAAAGGCGGTCAGCGCTGAGGAGATCGCCGCGCGGATAGGCGAATCTGCGGAGATAAAGACTCTCCTTGAATCTATCGAGGGCTCGGTGGCAAGGCCGCTCACCTTTGACGACCAGCGCACCGTTATCTGGATATACGATCATCTGGGACTTCCGCCCGAGGTCATACTCATGCTGGTGAATTACTGCGTGGGGATAGGCAGGGCAAATATGCACTACATCGAAAAAACAGCGGTGTCCTGGGCGGACGAGGGTATCGACAGCAGCGCTGCCGCCGATGCGAAGATACTTGTCCTCCAGAAGAACAACACTCTTTCAGCAAAATGCGCGAGCCGCATGAATCTGAACCGCAAGCTGACTTCAAGGGAAAACGAATATGTGGCAAAATGGGCTGCGGCGGAGGCGGATATCGAGCTTATCATGAACGCCTACGAGCGCACTGTGGACGCGACGGGAAAGGTCTCCTTCCCGTATATGAACAAGATGATCGCCGAGTGGACAGCGAACGGAGTGAAAACATCGGCGGAGGCGGACGAGTATTCCGCAAGGACTGCTCCTGCCCCGAAGAATACCCGCAGAGCTTCGGGTCAGAACAGCGCCGCTTCGGAGGGAGAACCTTCCTTTGATCTGGACCTTATCATGGAGCATGCCAAGAACACGCCCCTTATCGTACATAACAAGTAGCTGCGGAGAAACGCAGTAATATGAGCCGCAGTGTGCGGAGGAATGGATACCGATATGAATTATTCACCCGAAATAAGCGCAAAGGCGCAGAGGATCATCGACGACCGCCGTACAAAGGCGAATTATCAGCTGGAGATGCGCAGGCGCGAGGTATATAAAAACGCTCCCGAGGCGGAGGAGGTCGAGCGTCAGGCGGCTTCGGCTGTAACGGAGCTGACAAGGCTTATCATAAGCCGCCGCGGAGATTTCCGGAAGAGCTTTGAGCGGATAAAGCAGAATAATCTTGACGCCCAGAACTATATCAGGGAGATACTCTCTTCTCACGGCTATCCCGAGGATTATCTGCAGATAAAGTACACCTGTCCGCTGTGTAAGGACACGGGCTGCAGCGAGGACGGAAAGCGTTGTCACTGCTTTGAGGAGCTTGCTTCAAAGCTCAGCGTGGAGGAGCTCAACCGCTCCGCCAATATGCCCGACTGCGATTTCGAGCATTTCGATGTGGAATATTATCCGAAAACAGTGGATTCAAACGGCGTGGTGCCCTACGACAAGATGAAGGACGTTCTGCTGTACTGCCGGAAGTATGCGGCGAATTTCTCCTGCGCTTCGGAAAGTCTGCTGATGCTGGGAAAAACGGGGGTGGGAAAAACTCACCTGTCCATAGCCATAGCAAAAACCGTGACGGCAAACGGCTTTATCTGCGCATACGGTTCGGTGCTGAATTTCCTGTACGAGATCGAAAAGGAGCATTTCGGCAGGGGAGAGCAGGGAAAGGATACCATGTCTGCGCTGCTTGAAGCAGACCTGCTGGTGCTGGACGATCTGGGCACCGAAAATTATACTCAGTTTTACGAGTCGGTGCTGTACAACATCATCAACACCCGCATAAACACGGGCAAGCCCACCATAGTCAGCACGAACCTCAGCACAAAGGAGCTCTGCGACAAATATAACGAGAGAATTATTTCCAGAATTTTCGGAGTATATACCATTCTGCGCTTTTATGGGAAGGATATCCGTCAGGAAAAGCGTCTGCGGGGAGATATTTCGGGCTGATTTGTCAATATTATGTGCTGCTTGTTGTGCAAAGTGTATAAAAATTTGTGAGAATTTCATTTGGATATTTACAAATTGAAAAAAATGTGGTAAAATATATTTATAATAACATTTTGAAGAAATGCGGGGTCTTGCATTATGGATACAAATATTTTGCTTGAAAGCGGAACCAATGAGCTTGAGCTGCTTGAATTTACTGTCGGCAGCAATACATATGGCATCAATGTTGCTAAGGTAAGCGAGATCATGATGGATCAGACTATCACTCCCATGCCCAATTCTCCCGAAGAGGTGGAGGGCGTGTTTATCCCCAGAGACAAGCTGATCTCCGTTATCGATCTGCATAAGGTGCTCAGGACCGAAAGACCTGCAAACGGCAGGGATATTATAATCGTGTGCCAGTTCAATAAAATGGACGTTGCCTTCCATGTTTCCTCTGTAAGAGGCATCCAGCGTATCTCATGGACGGATATCAACGAGCCTCCCGCAGTTACGGGAAGCACCGACAACACCTACTCGGGCATGGCAACAGGCGTTGCAAAGGTCGGCGGAAAGATAATCATTATCCTCGACTTTGAGAAGATAGTCTCCGCTCTCAACAACAGCTCGGGACTTGATACAACGGGCATAAATGATTCCGCTCAGCCTGACAGGCTTATCAGCAATAAGCGCATAGTCGTTGCGGACGATTCCCAGTTCCTCAATAAGATGATAGTAAGCACACTCGCAAAGACGGGCTATAAGAATGTTGTCTCCTTCCAGAACGGCGAGGACGCTTGGGAGTATGTGCTGTCCTATAAGAACAAGGCAGGGGACGGAACACCTGTCACCGATCTTATCGCCTGTGTCATCAGCGATATCGAGATGCCCAAGATGGACGGTCACAGACTTACAAAGCTCATCAAGGACGACCCTGTGCTGAAAAAGATACCCGTAATACTCTTCTCGTCGCTCATCAACGAGCAGATGTATGCAAAGGGCAAGCAGGTGGGTGCTGACGCTCAGTTTGCAAAGCCGCAGTTCAATGATCTTGTGGCTAATCTGATAAAGATAATCAAGGAAGAATGATATAGGTTTTAAGCTGACGAATAATAGCCAATAGCGGCATGCTATTGGCTATATTTGTAAGCGATCATTTTGACAGGGGGTGCAGAATGAAAACGATAACTCTTCACAAGGATTATTACAACAACATAACCGCCGAGGAGCTGGAAAGCGTTTACTCCATAGGCAGATTTATGAGGAGATTCGAGATAAAGAACATGGTCTTGCTTGTTTTTTTAATGCTGTTTGAGATATATGTTGTAAGCAAGTTTATCGTCAGAGCAGTGAACTGCGGCTTAAACACTCTGCTGAAGAACGATCCTCTGGCGGTATTGGACGCGCTCGGTTCTCTGGCAGCAGCCGTATTGCTGGTAATAAGCTGCATTTTCGGGATCTACGAGTACAGAAAGTGGAAGTATTTCTTTTTCGGCAAGGGGAAGATAATCTCCGTCAAAAACGAGCTTATTGAAAACAGCAGAAAACACCCCGACGGCTATTATCGCAATACGCTTTCGATAGCGGTCAGCGAAGAAGAGGCTGTCAGCGTATATTACATCTCCGACGCGCCGTTGGATGAGGAGCTTTACATCGGCAGAGAGGCGATAGCGGTATATTTTCCGTATGTGCATATCCGCTTTGCGGTGATGACGGGGGAGAGTGCCGCAGAATATGCGAGAAGATACGGCGATGCTGTGATGGAAAGGAAAAACAGGGGCAGTATCATAGACTGAGCTTATGGAAAGGTCATAGCCATATCCCGGCAGCATACCGCCGAATTTGCGTAAAAGCTTGCCGATGTCCTGTTTATCGGGAAATGGGAAAAATAGCCCTTGACTTTTTCGGGAGACTGTGATATACTGTAAGCACATTGTCCGGAGGTCATCGGTTAAAATGAACATACAAAAATTTTCTTCTTTTAAAAATTATTTTACGAAAACGGAGATCATACTCTGGAGCTGTTCAGTAATGGTCATTGCCGTTTTCTTTTTTGCCTTTGACAGGGAGAATTACATGTCGCTGGCAGCCTCGCTCATAGGAGCCACATCTCTTATCTTCAACGCAAAGGGGAATCCCATAGGACAGCTTCTTGCGGTGATCTTCAGCCTGTTGTACGGGATAATATCCTATTCCTGCGCATATTACGGTGAAATGATAACCTATCTGGGAATGACCGCACCAATGGCGGTGATATCTCTTGTGAGCTGGCTGAAGAATCCCTACAACGGAAGCAGAGCCGAAGTAAAGGTAAAACGTCTCGGCGGCGGAGAGATAGCTCTGATGTGTGTTATCACTCCGATAATTACGGTCATATTCTACTATATCCTGAAGTTCTTTAACACAGCAAATCTTATGGTGAGCACCTTTTCGGTGGCGACCAGCTTTCTTGCGGTATTTCTTACCGCAAAGAGAAGCCCCTATTTTGCGGTGGCATATGCAGCAAACGATATCGTACTGATAATTCTGTGGAGCATGGCTTCAATGGCGGATATATCCTATATTTCGGTGCTTATCTGCTTTGTGATATTCCTTGCAAACGATATATACGGCTTTTTAAACTGGAGGAAAATGGAGAAAAGGCAGCTTTCCGCCTGCTCCGATATCAGATAAAAAATCGGTTCGGATAAATTGAGATCCGAACCGATTTATTATTGTCTGTTCAGCTTATCAGCTGTTGTAAGCGTCAACCTCGCTCTGAACGATGGGATAGTATTCCTCACGTGCGGAGATCCAGTCCTCATACTGCTCGTTTACGCAGCCCTCGTAGAGATATGTCATGATAGTATCGGACATATCTGTGCTCAGACCGTAGCCGTAATCGTAAGCCTGTGTGAACTTGGAATCGTCGTAGAAATCCATAACGAGATCGTACATTTCGGAAGTCCAGCCTTCGCTGTTTGCAAGGAACTTATCCTTTGTTGCCTGCTTGTAGGTATCCTCATAGTTAACGGTACGGTTGCAGTCCAGCCATGCCTTTACGCAGTCTGCATTTGTGCTGCCCTTTACCCACATGTAAGCCTGTACCTTATTGGAAACATAGTATGTATCGCTCTCGGGATCCTTGGGGAAGGGAACTATCTGGATAACATCATCGGGACGGGACAGGGATGCAGCATTGTAAGCCCATGTTCCCATGGAGTAGAACAGCAGACTGTCATCAACAAAAGCAGCCTCGCCGCCGATCCAGCCTCTCTTAACGAGGTTGTTTACGAAGATATCCTTGATCTCAGCCTGAGCGCGCTCGATCTTTTCTGAGCGGATATTGTTGGTAAAGGTGGTGCCGTCATATGTAACGATGGTATCGCCGCAGGTGTAAACGAAAGCGTTAGCCCACCAGCCGCCGATGCCGAAGCGTTCTTCTGTGCCGCTCTCAACGAAGGTCTTCATCATATCAACGAAGGTATCCCAGTTCCACTCGCCTGCAAGATAAAGCTCATAGGGATCCTCGAAGCCCTCATTTTCGATAGTGGTCTTGTTGTACATGAGCACCTGTGTATCATTGAATGCGTAGCCCAGAGGCGCAATATAATGCTGACCCTTGTATGTGAACTTATCGGCAGTATCCTTGACATCAGCCCACTTGGGATCGTCCCAGTTTACCAGATCGTCGATAGGCTGATACTGATTCTTCGAGATATCGTAGGGGAAGGTACGCCACTCATAAACGAAGATATCGGGAGGAGTACCTCCGAGGATCGCTGTGGCAAGGTCATCGAAGCGCTTGTCCGATGTGGTGGGCTGATATTCGATCTTAGCGCCGTAGGTATCCTCAAAGAGAGCAAGCTCGGGGCTTCTCTCGGGGGAGTCGTTGGTGGGGTTAAGGTCGTAGATGCCCATCCATTTCAGAGTCTGACCGTTGATGTCGATATCAAGAGTATTGCTCTCGTCGAGAGCCTCCACCTCGATGTTATCGCCTGTCCACTCGGTAGCCTCGGTAGTGGTGATGTCGGCTTCGGTGCCTGTTGCGTCTGCGGAGGGATCCGCATCGGAGGAACCGCAGGCAGTCATGGAAGCTGCCATCATGATCGCAGACAATCCTGCAAGTACCTTTTTAGTATTCATTTACATCATTCCTTTCACGCTGATAATAGCATATCGTCAGTGTTATGTATACGTTTTCATGAGCTTAGTATATCATATTATATTATTTTTGTCAACAACATTATCCTGATTTATACGTTTTGCACAAATAATTTTACTGCTTTTTGTATATATAGAAATGATTAAAATGTTCAAATTTTCATATCCGTGCACTATATTTCAAAGCAGCGGAGGATTTTCATAATATCCCGAAGCAGTTTGAAGATATCCTCACGCTCCGCCGAAAAGCATTCCGCAAGATAAGCTGCCGCTTCATCACAGAAAACAGCTGCTTCAAATGCGTCCGAAATTAGGATATCCCTTTTTGTCAGCCTTATGCCGCTGTCATATTTAACGGCTTGAACAGCCTCAGCAGTCATGGGCGCTTCTGAAAATGTGATAAGAAACATATTCTCAAAGCAGGGCTTGTCGTATGCTTTTCTGTCCGACATGATGTAAAACAGATATTGGAAAAATATCAGGTCATACAGCCCCGAGGTGTCAAATACTGACAGCAGATAAAATACGATGGTAAAAACATATTCCGTTTCCTCGGCGGACAGAGCTTCTCCGTTTATTGCTGTCGGCGGAAGGATATCGGGCAGATAGGTCAGTTTGCATGCAAACTCTGAGAGAGATATACCCAACGCTTCGGAATACAGTCCGCTGTGATGATATATCCTCGGCGGGCAGTCATCGCCTATTTCGAGGACTTCGTCATATGCCTTCAGCTCCAAAGAATCAAGTTCAAGGGTGCGCTCCAATGAATATACTCCGTGTGACCGCAGTCCGAAAACGGGGTCGGAGATGAAAACGCCTTTTTTCAGGTCACGATGCTCGCCGTTTTCATTATAATATGATCTCTCAAGCTCCCCGGGAGCAGGTGCGGGAAAATCCGAATCAAACAGAAGCTTCCCATTGGAAAAAAGCTTTTTTATATCTGTGTGGTCAGCGCTGTTCAGCTTTGAAATATCATAGCCCCATATCATCAGATAGCCGTATTCTTCCTCGTATTTTCCGATTATTTTACGGATAATATCGATGATGCTTGCTTTCATTTTTGTTCCCTGTCCTTTCTGACCGAATAAAGCTCATGGGGCATATCCGCGCCGCGGTAATGCTTGACATAGCCTGTATCGGCGAGGGACATGCCGTTTCGCAGCGCTACATTTTTTGACGGGATATTAGTATCGCGGATAATGGAGCATACCTCGTCTGCTCCGAGAACACCGAACGCATATTCACGGCATGCGGCGGCAGCCTCGGTGGCATAGCCCTTATGCCGGTATTCTCTGCGGAAAAGATAGCCGATTTCTAAAACCTCTCTGTCCTTCCACTGCTGAACAGTCAGACCGCACTGACCTATCAGCTCGTCATTTTCCTTAAGAATTACCGCCCATAATCCGAAGCCGTATTTTTTATATCGTGCAAGCTGATTGTCCAGCCAGTTCTGTGTTTCGGCATTGCTGAACGGTCCGTTGTATGCGTACATGGTCTTTTCGTCCTGCAGTATCTTACATAAGGAGCTGTAGTCGGACTGAGTGAGTTCTCTCATGTAAAGGCGTTCTGTTTCAAGCTTCATGTTATGTTTCCTCCGAATCATTATGATAATATGATTATATATCATTTCTTGTGTAAAAGCAACAGGTACAGTGAATATTTGTAAAATGGTATTGACAAAAAAAAGATGCTGTGATATAATT
>JBJFHQ010000207.1:0-11662 GCA_051893755.1 Oscillospiraceae bacterium | reverse complement strand
GTTCGCTAATACCTGTGAATATTCGCCTGATGCGAGTTGTTCTTAAATAATTAATCATAATGTTACAATTAATTAACAGCCGTGCCGTTAAAACCGATGTAAAAAAGTCCTGCAAAAGCTTGAAAAATAAAAATATATGTGTTATAATGTAAATATCATATTTCATAATTCGGAGGACTGCATTATGATAGTTATAGCAAGCGACCACGCAGGCTATCAGCTCAAGCGTGAAATAATCGAGCATCTTAAAAAGAATAATATCGAATTTATCGAAAAGGGCTGCATGAACGGCGAAAGCTGCGATTATCCCTTAGTTGCAAAGGAGGCCTGCGCCGTTATCACATCGGGTCAGGCGGATAAGGGCATACTTGTCTGCGGAACGGGCATCGGTATCTCCATGGCAGCAAACAAGGTGAAGGGTATCCGCGCAGCGCTCTGCACCGATACTTATATGGCAAGGTATACAAGACTTCACAACGACGCAAATGTGCTCTGCATGGGCGGAAGAGTCATCGGACCGGGCGCTGCCTGCGAGCTGGTAGATACCTTCCTCTCCACCGAGTTTGAGGGCGGACGTCATCAGCGCAGAGTAGACGAGATCACTCAGATAGAAAACGAACAGTAATTTTTGAAAGGAAGCTTATTATGAACAACGTTAATGTAATAGAACATCCCCTCATTCAGCACAAGATATCTCTCTTAAGAGATGTTACAACAGGCTCCAAGGAGTTCAGAGAGCTGGTCTCCGAAACGGCTATGCTTATCTGCTACGAGTCGCTCCGCAATCTTCCCGTCAAGGAGGTCGATGTTCAGACTCCGCTGGGCATCGCAAAGACTAAGGTGCTTTCGGGCAGCAAGCTCGCTATCGTTCCCATGCTCAGAGGAGGTCTGGGAATGGTGGACGGCATAACAAGGCTTGTTCCCGCTGCAAAGGTGGGTCATATCGGCACCTTCAGAGACCCCGAGACCACAAATGCTGTGGATTACTACTGCAAGCTGCCTTTTGATACATCTGACAGAGATGTGATACTCGCTGATATCATGCTTGCTACGGGAGTTACCGCAAATAAGGCTATTCAGCTCGTAAAGGACGCAGGAGCTAAGAGCGTGAAGTTTATCTGCATAATTGCAAATCCCGAGGGCATCGCAGCTATCGAGAAGGCTCACCCCGATGTTCAGATATACTGCGGAGCTATCGACGAGGGGCTTAACGATCAGCACTACATCGTTCCCGGACTGGGCGACGCAGGCTATCGTATGTTCGGCACAAAGTAAGCTAACTGCTTTAATAATAATTCAACGGCGAATTGTATATATTGTTATGAAGTGACTTATATACATTCGCCGTACCATTTACAGATAAATCGTATCAGAACATGGGAGGTAAACAAAAATGTGCGGAATTGTCGGATTTGTCGGCAAGGAAGAGTGTGCCGATATTCTGGTGAACGCTCTGAGACGGCTGGAATACAGAGGCTACGACTCTGCGGGAATAGCAGTTTTTGAGGGCGATCGTATCAGGACTGTCAAGGCAAAGGGAAAGATAAAGCCCGAAAAGGGCGACGATGAACAGTCGGGACTGCTTTATCGTCTTGAAACGGAGGGCAAGCCTCACGGTACCTGCGGCATAGGTCATACGAGGTGGGCGACCCATGGCGAGCCGTCGGACGTTAATTCTCACCCTATCGGAAATGAGAGAGTTTCTATCGTACATAACGGAATTATCGAGAATTACCGTGAAATAAAGAAATTCCTCATTTCAAAGGGCTATGGCTTTGAAAGCGAGACCGATACCGAAACTGTGGCAAAGCTTCTCGATTATTATTATGACGGCGACCCTCTCACAGCCATTGCAAAGGTGCTCAGCAAAATTGAGGGAGCGTATGCTCTGGGGATAATTTTCAGAGACCATAAGAACGTTATTTATGCCGCTCGCAAGGAGTGTCCGCTCATTGTGGGAAAGGGCGAAAATGCCAACTATATCGCTTCGGACGTGACCGCTATCCTTGAACATACGAGAAATTATTATCTTCTCGAACACAGCGAAATAGCAGAGATAACTGCCGATAAGATAAGCTTTTACGACATTAATCTCAATCCCGTGGAAAAGGAGCTCCAGACCGCCACATGGGATATCGAAGCCGCAGAAAAGGGCGGCTACGAGCATTTCATGCTCAAGGAGATACACGAGCAGCCCGAGGCTGTGAAGCGCACCGTTTCTCCCAGAATTAAGGACAGCATGCCCGATTTTGAGGAGTGCGGGCTAACCGACGAGAAGATAAACGGCTATGACCGTATCTATATAGTAGGCTGCGGCTCTGCGATGCATGCGGGCATGGTTGCGAAATATGTTATCGAGGATATGGCAAGAGTGCCTGTTACTGTCGATATCGCCTCCGAGTTCAGATACCGCCGTCCTCTTGTGACGGATAAGGACCTTGTCATCATCATTTCCCAGTCAGGTGAAACTGCGGATACTCTCGCAGCACTTCGCCTTTCCAACAATATCGGCGCAGATACTCTTGCCATTGTAAACGTTGTAGGCTCTACCATTGCCCGTGACGCAAAAATGGTGATGTACACCAACGCAGGTCCCGAGATATCGGTCTGCTCCACAAAGGCTTATGCGGTGCAGATAGCGTTCATGTATCTGCTGGCTTTCAGGATAGCATATGCAAAGCAGGGAATCACCGGGGAAAGATGCCGCGAGCTCACAGCAGAGCTTCTCGGTATCAGCGATAAGATAAGCGAATGTATCGAGGAAAAGGCACAGTATCAGTACGTGGCTTCAAAGATAATGAACGCGGACAGTCTGCTTTACATCGGCAGAGGTCTTGACTATGCCATGAGCATGGAGGGCTCGCTGAAGCTTAAGGAGATATCCTATATCCACAGCGAATCCTATGCTGCGGGCGAGCTGAAGCACGGCACTATTTCTCTTATCACCGAGGATATGCCTGTTATCGCCGTTGCGACCCAGCAGGAGCTTTTCGAGAAGATGCAGTCCAACATCAAGGAGGTCAAGGCAAGAGGCGCAAAGGTGGTCCTTGTCACAAGAAATGGCATCATTTACGATGAGGACAGCGTTGATTACAAGGTGGTCCTGCCTGCGGTAAGCGATGTGCTCATGCCTATGGTGACGATAGTTCCGCTGCAGATGATAGCGTATTATACTGCCGTTCAGCGCGGCACCAATGTTGATAAGCCGAGAAATCTGGCAAAATCGGTCACAACCGAATAAAAATAAACGGATAAGCTTTGCGGGGCTTATCCGTTTTGTTTAAGGAGATACGCTGCTGCTCACAGGCTCTCCGTCCTCAAAGCAGATGACCTTTGAATACTTCTTTTTCTCCTTATAGCCCTCGGGCATGGAGAATTTTACGCAAACTATCCGTTCAAGCTCAGTGTCCTCCGAAGTGAGCTCAATGACTGCCGAGGGCGTTGTGCGGATATTTCCGCCTTCCTCGTCGGGAGGAGCGAAAAGCTCGGTGAGAAAGTTATCTATCCTGCCGAAAGCGGAGTCGTATGACGGGTCGTCGGGGGACAGTGAGATCATGTATGCGGCTGAGGAGCAGGTCCTTAATTCGTCAAAGTAGTAATAAAGCCTGCTGTCAAAGCCTGCGAATCTCACATCGTTGTAATACATGAAGCTTTCTTCGTACCCGTCGGAATAGCGCTGTTCCTGGCGGGATATCTCGTAATCGGTCATTCCCCAGACAATGCTCCTGAAATCGGTGTTGAGGATATTCTGCGGAGGTTCTCCGTCCCATTCAATAACGGTGGTCTCCGTGATATCTGTGACTTCTTCGCTGCCGTCCCTTCCGCATGAAGAAAATGTCATGCAGATCATGGCTGCGCAGAGTATAATTGTAAATTTTTTCATATATTCTCCCACTTATTTTTTGTATTGTGATAATATTATAATACTAATCAGAGTTTTTGTCAATATATCACAAACTTAGTAAATTGTTAATAGATTTGTTGTATACTATGCATTGAAAAATTTCGGTTTGTATGGTAAAATACATAATGAATGAAAATGAAGAGATGAATTGATAATAGGCATTATTTAAATATTGTAAAACGTTTACACAGGAGATGAAATATTTATGAGAAGCAGCATAAAAAAGCGGATAATTGCTTTGTGCACTTTTATATCGCTGTGCATGACAGTAATTATTTCAGCGATCGCGATAATTTCAGAGAACTCTATTATCCATGATAAATTCAGTGATATGGGTGAGATCCTGCTGAGAAATTCCGAGACCTTCTATATTTCACAGATGGGCATGGTGGCGGAAAATCTCGACCTTATGGTCAATAACGACACATTTTTCGTCAACAGATATTCTCAGGGCGTTAAAAAGGACTACATTTCCGAGGAATCCTACAACGAAATGGACAATCTTGGAAATCAGCAGTATTACATATGTCCCATGGCACAGAATGCCGACGGAGAATACGTTACCCCCGTTGCATATAAAAAGGTCAAGGAATCCCGCGAGGTCGTCAATATCGGTGAGGTCAGCATAACAAATTTCGACGTTTTCTATAATTCCGTGACCGATGCTATCGACGAAAACGACGTGGGCTGCATTTTCAAGGCGGACGGCTCGGTCATGTTCTCCACCGATGACGAGCTTATGAAGTCTCAGGGAAATATCAAGGACCTTAATGCCGATTTTGAGGATTTTGTGACGCATCTTACCCCCGACAGCGTGTACAGCCGCAATATCAGCTTCAACGGCATAACCTACTATGTTATCGGCAAGCAGATACCGCATCAGGAAAACATGTACGAGGATATGTACGTTTTCTATGCCACCGATTACAGCACCATTTCCGATAATATCGTCAAGTCCTGCGCACTTATCCTTATCGGCGGAGTTATCACGATAATCATAGGCTGCATCGCTGCGGCGGGACGTGCCAATAAGATATCCGTTCCTATCGTGGACGCAACGGCTCAGATAGAAAAGATCGCCGACGGAAAGCTCGACGAAAATATGAACGTATGCAACTCCAACGACGAGCTGCAGCGTATCACGGAGGCTCTCCATACGACGGTAAGCTCGCTCAATTCCTACGTAACGGAAATTAACCGCGTGGCTACCAATATTTCTAATTATAATCTTGCCTGCAGTCTGGACGAGACTATCGCATTCAAGGGTGAATTTGAAGCGGTCAAGGAAGCGCTGGGACATATAATCGGCTCGCTGCGTGATGTTATCATGGGCATCGAAAAGGCAAGTACACAGGTTGACAGCAGCGCACGTCAGGTGGCAAACGGCGCACAGATGCTTGCGGAATCCACTACCATGGAGGCTGCCGCAATTGACGAGATGAACCGTCTGAATGCTTCGATGATCGCTCTTGTCGGAAAGAATAACGATACGGCTCTCGAAACTAAGAACTATTCGGTAAATGTTCTTGAAAGCATCAACGAGAGCACTGAAAAGCTCCGTGAGATGAACGATTCCATGGACGCGATAAGAGTGTCCAGCGGTCAGATACAGAGCATTATCAAGGACATCAGCGATATCGCGTTCCAGACAAATATCCTTGCACTTAACGCTTCGGTCGAGGCGGCAAAGGCAGGAGCTGCGGGAAAGGGATTCTCCGTAGTTGCAAACGAGGTCAAGAACCTTGCGGCACGCAGTGCGGAAGCGGCTCAGAAAACCGAGAATCTTATTATGAGATCCACCGACGCCATCAACGAGGGCAGCCGCAGAGTGGAGAGCATAACAAGATCCTTCGGCGAGATCGCAGAGTCGGTAAACAACATGAATACGATGATCGACAATATCGCCATGACCTGCGGCGAACAGCAGAGCTCCATTAAATATATGGAGGAGAAAATGGAAAGCGTTACAAATTCCATTCAGTCCAACTCTGCAACAGCCGAGGAAAGTGCGGCAGCAGCGGAAACTCTGTCACAGCAGGCAGGCGGACTTAAGTCGGCTATCAGCAGATTCAAGCTTTGAGTTGATATCATTCGGGCGGGAGAGGTCTCTTCCGCCTGTTTTTTATGGTGCTCTTGATAGTTAATTTCCAATTAATATGACGTTAATTAAAATGAAATAAAATTCAGCTATACTTGAATAAGAAAAATATGTACTCGGAGGAAGCTCATGGAAAAATCGGGAATGGAGATCGAGAGGAAATTCCTCATTGAAAAATATAATGGCAGAATATCGGACGAGCAGGTCTGGGATATTGTGCAGACCTATCTTGTGCGGACAGACCCCGATATCCAGCGAAGAGTGAGAAGAATAACCACCGGCGGAAAGGTCACCTGCTATTACACGGAGAAGCGTTTTATCGGCCATGGGGTGCGCGAAGAAAACGAAAGGGAAATATCCGCGGAGGAGTATGAATGCCTGAAAAGGGAAGCGGATCCGTCCCTGACCGAGATAATCAAGCGCCGCCGCATTTTTGTGTACGACGGCAAGACCCTTGAAATGGACGAGTATCCCTTTTCCGACAAATATGCGTCAATAGAGGCGGAGCTTGACAGTATCACCGAGGAAATAAAGCTTCCCGATTTTATCCATGTTATAAAAGAAGTGACCGCTGACCCCAGATACAGCAATTCGGCTATTGCAAATAATCAGGGATTTCCTGAGGATATTGAACAATAATTACAAATATAGAAGGAAAATTTGTGCATCTATACAAACTTGTGCCGCAAATGAAAAAAATCGCAGCTTTGAATACATTAGTATATAGAGAAGCTTAGTGAACAAAACATCGGAATTATTACAAGGAGTGACCTTTTAATATGAGAAAAAAATTATCCGTTTCGGCTGCGGCTGCGGTCATGGCTGCGGTGATGGCTCTGTCGGCGGTGCCCTTCGGGGCGTATGCGGAGGCAGACCCGCTGGCGGGCTTCAGCTTTGAGCAGTGCACGGCGGAAAGTGACTGCATCGTCCTTGCAAGGTACAAGGGCAAGGTTGGCGGCGAGTATAAATTTTCGGTAGTCAGAATGCTGAAGGGAAGCATATCGGGCAGCTATTTTTATGTGACCGCGTCGGAGGATTTTGGCTCGGAGCTTACTGCCGATACAAAGTATGTGCTGTATCTTGACAGGGATATCTCCGTGTACTACTCCCACGATAAGTATACTCCCAACTACGATATCATCGTCACAGCCGACAAGCGCAACAACATCACAGGAATGACCGTCATGGGCGAGGAAATGGGCGGTTTGCCCGAAACTGTCACCGTGCTGACCAAGTATACCGATACGGTCGCTTCAACGGCAGTCCTTGACGAGGATTATATCCGCAGCGGAACTGTTTATGACCTTATGGACGATGCTGACATTATCGTCAAGGTAAAGGTCGGGGAGCGCACGGGCGACTACATGAGCGGCAGCGGCGTATATGACTGTACGCTTATCGAGACCAAAAAGGGAAAGATGCCCGATACATTCAGTGCAGCACTGTTTGACAATCTCACTTCTGTTGGCGGGGAATATTATCTGATGTTAAGGGGAAAGAATGCCGACGGAGTATATGAGCTCAGCTCGAAAAAAAGTGAAGTAAAAGCACAGCCTATGACTTCATTTGCTGCCGAGCTGGAGAACTATGGAGAATAATTCCAAAAACAATAACGCCTAAAAAGGAGCTGCCATTTTTGACAGCTCCTTTTCATTGTTTATGATTCAGCCTTTGACCGAGATGAGCTCTGTAAGCTGCGTTAACAGGTCATTCCCGCCGCTTAAGTTGATGTTTCCCGCATTGCCGAAGATGCGCTCGATGTATTCAAGCTCCTTCAGCCTGTAGAGGGTCTTGTTCTCGTCCATGAGCTTCGCCGTGTTCAGCAGTGATCTCGTGGAGGCCACCTCCTCGCGCCGTGTGATGACGTTTGCCTGTGCGCGCTTTTCGGCGGCGATGACGGTGTTCATGATCTCTCTTATCTCGCCGGGAAGGATAATGTCCTTGACGCCGCCGTCCGCAAATTCTATGCAGAACTCCTTTTCACGGGCTTTCAGGCGTGACATGACGTATTCGGACATCTCTTCCTTGCTTTCGAGTATCTCGTCCATTTTCTTTTTGCCGATGAAGTCGCGGAGGGCAAGCTGTGCGGCGGTGTGTATCTGCTCCTTGTAGTCGTCTATCTCGGTGGATATCCTCACAAAGTCGGTGATGCGGTAGCTGCATACGAAGTTCACCCTTACGGTGACCTTATCCTGCGTAAGAATCTCCTGTCCTGTGATATCCGCCTTGGTAAGACGGGCATCGGAGTATTCCACCGTCACCCTTGTGTCGGTGTTCCAGAAATAGTAGGTGCCTGCGGTGAGCAGTCTCTCAAATTTTCCGTTGAAGAACAGTCTTGCCCGCTGGTACTCTGCCACGTTCACTCTTGTGTACAGTGACATGGGCAGCTTTGAGAATATGTATGCGGGGATATCGTCCGAGACCTCGGGAGATGAAATGTCAACAAGCTTGAATTCGTGCCTGTCGAAAACTGTCCAGAAGGCATATCTGCCCTTTGTCAGCACGTTTTTGAAGATGCCGTTTACAAAGTGGAGGGCGAGCTGACAATCACCGACTTCGGTCTCGACGCTGTTTGCCTTAACGTCTGAGTTGGCGAGCAGCACGTCAAGCTCCGCATTATCGGACCTTATCATGTCGCTGAGGAAGTGCACCTCGATCTGAGAATCGCCGAAGACGTAGTGCCTGCCTGCGGGCAGGACCTTGACAAATTTTCCGTTTCTGAACAGAAAGCCTCTCTGGTTTTCGCTGATGATAGTTTTCATATTAAAACACCCTTTCGTGATAGTTTGCGTTACAGCTGTCCGTACACCCGGTGCGGCGGATATGTTGAGCTTGACTTTGTTATCCGCGGAGCCTTTTCCACAGGCGGAAATTCTCGGCGGATAATTCGGACAAGCGGTATCCCTATCCGACAGGGCGCAGGGCGTATTTTCCCGCTTATCCTCTTAAGCAGAGGATAAGACTTCGGGACGGCTGTATCTTGCCATAATAAATATGAGTTCCTTGACAGGGAACGGTACCCAAACCACGGGTCCGATGCATATCGGTGCAGGATTCGAACCTGCTAATATAAGGTTTTTTATACTGCCGGTGCAGTTATAGGCTGCCGCAGGAGTCGGACCTGCGCTAAAAAACATGTGTGCCGATAAACGGCGTCCTCCTGACAGGCGTCGGCATACGCTTCGGAACATCCCCGCGCACCCTGATGATGCCCCTTTTTATCGGGACCAATCATCAATGACCTTCCTGTGATTATCAGTATACAGGAATATTTTTCTTTTTTCACGGAAAAAAAGTTGCGAACTTAAAAAATCCCTGTCCGAATTTCGTTTCAGACAGGGAAATTTTTATCTTATGCCAAGCTTTTTCTGCATTTTAAGTCTTTCACGGATAAGCTCCACGAAGCTTTGGGGTTCGGTTATTTTAATGAACTGCCCGAAGGACAGCACTCTGATAACAAGCTCGGTCTCGTCGTTTTTGTCGTAGAATATCTTTATCCTGTAGCGGTCATCGGATATTTCCGATGCTTCCTTGCGAAAGTGTGAGAAATGCAGCATGAACCGTTCCAAAGCGTTCCGCTCGTCGGTGAGCTCGGCTATGAAATATTCCTGTGAGTGGGAAATGCTTTTCGGCGCAGAGGGCCTTGCGCTGCCGATTATTTCACACTCTTCAATGCCCGCCAGATTCAGCACGTCCGCAAACTTGCTGTCTGCGAGCTTAACGCGGAACTTGTCGTCCTTTTCGGAGTATTCCAGCTCATATGGGTCGCCTGTGATGCGGCGGTGAGTGCCCTTGCTGCTGTTGTATTCGACTGTGACCTTGTTATGCTCCCTCACAGCTTTGAGCAGCGTGCGGAAAACTCTTATATAATGCTCATCCTCAAAGGGGTCGCCGTCTCCATACTGTTCAAACACAATGTAGTCCTCGGGGAGAAAAAGCGGCTCAACATCATTCAGGAAAGAGGTGTCCGCGTCAAAAAGCTTCATTCGCTTGTCAAGGGAAACCGCCTTCAGCCAGCTTAGCTCCAGATACGTAAGCGGAACAGTAGGCTCATGCCGTATGGGAGTTGTAAGGTCGGAGCGGATAAGCTTCCAGTGTTCGCCTTTCAGCGCGGATATTATCTCAATATGACTGTCGGTAAAGGCGCAGCTGTCGCAGATGCTTTTCATATCCTTTTCGGTGAGCCTGCCACCGACAGCAAGGCGGAGCATTTCCGACACCGACTTGTAGTATACTCCATATATTTCGTGAAAAAGCTTCATTCTGTGTCTCCTATATCGTAAAGTCTGTACATTTCCTCGATATCGCTTCGCAGACGGTTTTCCGCCGTTTTGTTTGAAAAGCTCAGGGATTCTATGCGGCAGATAAAGGTGCGTATCCAAGGTACCATTTCTGTGGTATCGTATATTTCTGCGGAGAATTTACAGGTGTGCTCGTCGATGCGCTCCACCTCGCCGCAGCGCTTCTCGCGGAGCAGGCGCTTATATATGTATTCCTCATTGTCGCCGATATGCACTGTAAATTCCACATGCTCGGTCTGCGCCGAAGTGCCGAGGGAAACTCCCCACATATGCTTCTGCATTTCGGCGAATATTTCAAGCTGTTCATCAAAAATATCCGAGGGCTTGCCGACAGTCACGCTGTTGATGAAATCCAGCCGATAGGAGCATATCCTTTTCCACCGCAGATGATATGCGAACAGATACTGTCGTCCGTTCTGAGCGCCGCTGTATATTTTCAGAGGAACGACATCTGCGGACTCCTCGGATCTTTCGTGTCGTGGCTCAAATGCGATATGAACGGAGCATTTCCCACGTATTGCACGGAAAAGCTCACAGAGTATCTCGCTGTCCAGCGCTCCGCTGATATAGTGGTGCTTGAAGGAAAAAACGGGAGTCCGGTCGGGAAATCTGTCAAGGATACAGCTCCCCACCGCGCCGCAGCCTGAGACCTCGGAGAAAAACTCCGCAGCGTATCTTATTTCATCGGACAGCAGGATATTCTCTCTGCGGCGGTAGAAGGTCTGCTTTCCGTTCCTTTCGCAGAGGATAAGTCCCATATCTGCGTATTCCCGCAGCTTTTTCCGAATGGTGGACTCGTCGAAGGTCATGGGCTTTTTGAAGCTCTGCATGTAGTCCTCGTCGATGAGGCGTGTTATTTCGGATATGGGCAGTGATATTTCGGGGGAATATAGTATATCGAACAGGATAAAATGCAGGGTGATGTCGCCGTCGGTAAAGCTTTTTGCTTTGAGGGCTTTGAATATGGGATTTTTGTGAGTGCTTCTGGTGTCTACGGAGATGAACACGTTCTTTCCGTCCTTCGACCGCAGATATCCCATATGTTCGCCGAAATAGCTTTCTATACGGCGGCGCTCGTTGTCGTAGGAGCGGGAGGAACGGCGGGTGTACTCGCTGCGCTTTTTAAAGCCGTAGATGTAAAATTCCTTCATATAGCCCCGGATCCGTCCGAAATTTTTGATAAGCTCCGAATATGCCATGATACCGCCCCCGTTTATGTGATGAAATGATTATACCATATTTCGGCTGGATTTGCAATATGTAACGACCCTGAGCTCCAGATGCTGCTGCGGTTTTTTGACAAAATATTATTGCTCCCCCAATTAACTGTTGAATTTCTGCTTGTCCCGCTGCCGAAAT
>JBJFHQ010000206.1:0-2529 GCA_051893755.1 Oscillospiraceae bacterium | reverse complement strand
GTGCGGCAGTCCGTGAATTATGCCGTGTAGACACAAATACAGTTACACTTATATTTATTATATCATCATAAATAGGGATTGTCAATATTTTGAACAAAAATTTTCGGAAAATATTACATAAGACTATATGAATTTGATAAGAAAAAGACAAAAGGTACTATTGCAGTGTGGGCTGCAGCAGCACCTTTTTATATCATATGTGATCAGCCCGTGCGGAAAAATGGCTGTAAGCCGGTCAGATGACTTCCTTAAGTATAAGGTAAGCGCAGGTAGTGATAGCCCTTGCCTCCACGTAGTCGCGGTCGATGATGTAATTGCCCGTTTCGAGCATGTGCTTTAGCTCGGAGACTCTCTGGAAGCCGTTGACCGCCTCCTGCATGTTGGGAATGACAAAATATGACTTCTGCATGATATGACGGACCTCCGTCCTTATGCCCGCAGGGATATGCTCCGCATTTTCGGGGATATCGAACTCGAAGTCGTCAAGGTCGGACGCTCTGTCTATCTTCTCTGCGATATCGAGAGCCGCTCTGTGACCGAACACAAGAGCTTCAAGCAGCGAATTGGACGCAAGCCGGTTGTTTCCGTGAACTCCCGTGTGAGAGCATTCTCCCACCGCATACAAACCCTTTATGGCAGTCTCGGCGTTGGTGTTCACGTTTATGCCGCCCATAAGATAGTGCTGGCAGGGATATATGGGTATCCTGTCCTTTGTCATGTCGATGCCGTGCTCCATGAGGTTCTTGTATATCATGGGGAAACGATTTCTCACAAAGTCCGCAGACTCGTAGGTTATATCCAGATAGAACTCATTGCTGTCCTGCTTGCGGCTCTCCATGATTATGGCATGGGACACCACATCACGGGGAGCAAGCTCCATGCGCTGGTCGTAGTCGCCCATAAAGCGCTCGCCCTTGGCATTGAGCAGATAAGCTCCCTCTCCGCGGACCGACTCGGAGATAAGGAAGCACTCTCTCGTCTCATGGTCGGCGAAGGCGGTGGGGTGGAACTGGATATAGGACAGATTCTTTATCTGTGCGCCCATTTCGTATGCAAGAGCGATGCCGTCGCCGGTCGCAATGGCGGAGTTGGTAGTATAGTCGTAGATGCGTCCGATGCCGCCCGTCGCCATAACGAAGAAGCGGCTGTGGAAGGTAAGATGCTCGTCCTTTACGAGCAGGTCTGCGGAAAAGCCCTTATCCGACTTTTTCAGTCTGCACAGCTGAGTCTGGTCCAGCACGGTGATATTTTCCCGTGTAAGGACTGTCTGCTGGAGCTTGCTTGTTACCTCAAAGCCTGTGGAGTCCTTGTGGTGGAAAATTCTCCTGCGGCTGTGACCGCCCTCTAAGGTACGGTCGAGCTCACCGTTTTCATCGCGGTCGAAATCCACGCCTATGTCGAGGAGCTGCTGTATCTCGTCCGCAGCCTTGGTAACGAGTATATTTACCGAATCGGGGTTGTTCTTGAAGCCGCCCGCGATAAGAGTATCGTTGGTATGAAGCTGAACGTTATCGTCAACGGGCTTGTAGACAGCGGCGATACCGCCCTGAGCAAGAGCGCTGTTGCAGAGGATAAGCTCTCTCTTGGAGATAATGAGCACGCTCATATCCGAGGGCAGAGACAGTGCGGTATAAAGCCCCGCAACACCCGTACCTGCAATAATAACATCATAATTCCTGTTCATTTTAATTATCTTCCTTTTAGATCACGGAGAACCGACGGAAAAATTTCTCTTCCTCGGAAAATATCTCCTCTTTTTGTTATACTTATACCATTATAACATAACGAGGAATTTTTTTCAAATGCTTTTTTACTGATTTTTCAGAGGAAATTCGGGTAATATTGTATATATTATGCAACAGTCGGAATATAAAGCTTCGGCTGCAAGACAAAAATTTGAAAAAAATCCTCAAATACACTTGAAATTTCCGAAGTTATATTGTATAATGGATATAAGTTGACGAAATCGTTTTATTTTCGACGTGCCTTGCGGCGGTTTAATATATTTTTTGAGGAGCTGTATATAATGAGACTTGTAACCCGTTCGGATTTTGACGGACTTGCCTGCGCTGCCCTGCTTAAGGACGCGGGGATCATCGACCACTGGAAATTTGCACATCCCAAGGATCTGCAGGACGGTCTTATCGAAATAACCGAGGACGACTGCCTTGCAAACGTCCCCTTTGTGGAGGGCTGCGGTCTGTGGTTCGACCACCACTCCAGCGAATTTGAAAGAAATCAGCTGAAGGGCAAATATAAGGGAGAAAGCAGGATAACTCCTTCCTGCGCAAGAATAATCTACGACTACTACGGCGGCGAGGAGCGCTTCGCTCATTACGACGATATGATGATCGCCGTTGACAAGGTGGATTCTGGAAACCTTACTATCGACGAGATACTTAACCCCACAGGCTGGATACTTATCGGCTTCCTTATGGACCCCAGAACGGGTCTCGGAAGGTGGAGAAACTTCACTATCTCAAACTATCAGCTCATGGAAAAGCTCATCGACTGCTGCCGCACCATGAA
>JBJFHQ010000205.1:0-2545 GCA_051893755.1 Oscillospiraceae bacterium | reverse complement strand
GAAAAAATAAAGATGTGAGCATCGGAAAGGAATATGTGAAATGGCTCTGGAAAAGAAAAAGGTCGGTATTCTTGCCGAGTGCGTCTGCGACCTGCCCAAAAGCACCCTGAAAAACTGGGGCGTGGATATCCTGTATTTTCTGGTCGAGACCGAAAGCGGAGTTTTTACCGATACGGACGAGATCACAGCGGAAAATGTTATTTCTCATATGGAACGGGGCGGAAAAACCGCGTCGGCTCCTCCCCCTCCCGAGGTCTATATGAAAGCGTTCGAGAAAAATCTGAGAAGATACGACGAGGTCATTCTTGTGGCGATAAGCTCACATATCAGCCATTCCTGCGAAAATGCCCAAAAGGCGGTAAAGCTTATGGGCGACAACGGAAAACGTGTGCATATTTATGATTCGGAGCATCTGTCCACAGGGCTGGGATTCCTTGTGCTGCGGGCAGCCGAGCTTGCAAACCGGGGCTATACCTCTTCTCAGATCATACCCGAGCTTGACACGCTGAAAACGCAGGTCTCCACCGGCTTCATTACAAAAAACGCAGATTATCTGTATAAGAAGGGACTTGTTCCCTCATACGTGAAAAAATTATGCACTGCACTTAATATCCATCCCGTCCTTGCCATGAAAAAAGGCGATCTTCGTCTGCAGACCGTGTTTTTCGGAAGCTACGACTCAGCCTGCAGATATTACATAAGACGTGAGCTTAAGGGCAGGAACAATATCGACAGAAAAAGCGCATTTATCACTCATGCAGGCTGCAGCGTAAAAATGCTGCGGGCAATAACGGCGGAAACGGAAAAATACTGCAAATTTGACGATCTTACCATTACTGACGCCTCTGCGACCATCTCCAGCAACTGCGGTCCGGGCACCTTCGGGATACTGTATGTCAGAAAAAGCTGACGCTGTCCCCTATTCAAGGAACGTGTATATGTTCATCGTCTGTTGATTCATTTCAAAAAAAGCAGCTGCGGTCATGCAACAACATGACCGCAGCTGCTTTGCTTTTTATGCAGCGACGAAAATATTATGAGATAAAGCATTATCATCCGCGGCATTCGGGACAGATGCCCGAAAACAGCACAGTTCCTCCGCAGACCGTATATCCGCAGCTGTCGGTTATAAATTTCTTCGGCTCCTCCACCTGCGGTATCCTGTCGGTGACAACATCCGCCACAGCGCCGCATTCCATGCAGATAATATGATAATGGGGAGAAATATTGAAATCATAATGATCTGCGCCGCTTGTGACCGATATCTTGCGGATATCACCGTTTGCCGAAAGCTGACCGAGAATACGGTAAACGGTAGCCTTGCTTATGGTAGGATAATTATTGTGCAGCCGATCGTAAACCATATCTGCCGTAGGGTGATCGCGCATTGACCTCACCGTTTCGAGGACAATGCTCTTCTGCATAGTATTTCTCTGAACAGCTCCGCTCATATTATCCCTCCGTTTCGGTAGTGTTTATTATTTTAGCTGTATATTTTCCGCTCTCATATTTTAATAATATTATATACTATTTAATATCCCATGTCAAGAGGAATATTATTCCTTTTTATCCCTGTTTTTTACGTCAGCTTATATGGGACGAGCTTTTCATACTGAATAAAACTCCGCAGATAGGTGCTTTGTTTTACGTGCAGATTACTTTTTGAAAAATATTTCTGATTATTTGTAAAATATACTTGACATTTTGTAAATCGTATGATATAATGCAATTAATGAAACGACCGATCACCGTTTCGGTACAGCTGTAAAAACTTCGAAAGAAGGTCGATAATTTGGCAAAGAATCTAAAGCTCAAATCTGCCCGTGCCGCTCTTGATATGTCTCAGCAGGCGCTGGCGGAAAAGGTGGGCGTATCACGGCAGACTATAAATGCTATCGAAAAGGGCGACTATAACCCCACTTTAAAGCTCTGCACGGACATCTGCAAGGCGCTGGGGAAAACTCTGGACGATATTTTCTGGGAAAATGAATAAAGGAGAATTATTATGGCAGACAGATCGAGAGAAAGAAATTCCGCAGACGTTTTCAGCGACTACGGCCTGGACGAGCGGCAGAAGCTCATCATGGCAAACATCGGCTTTAGGGGCTTTAAGCTAATGTGCTACGCAATAGCACTTGTTTCGGCAGTTTTGCTTGCACTTTACATTTTCGAAATAACAGTGCCCTTTCAATATGCAGTGCTTATCTACTACACGGTAATGCTTATCGGAATGGCAGCCTTTGAGATAACCGCTTCCAAATATGGCGTGCTAAATCAGGTACACAGCTTTTCAAACACTACGGGCGGACTTATCACAGGAGCTATGCTGTTGGCCGCTGCGGGTATAAATATCATCGTCCGCAGCATTAAGGGGACATTCAGCGGAGATACTGTTATAATTGTTATTATCTGCGTTCTGACGGCGATACTCCAGTTCATCAGATGTGCCTGCGGAAAGCGGAATTTCAGGGTACTGGACGAACAGTCGGAAGAAACGGAGGATGAATGATATGACACTCAACGATAAACAGAAAAACGACCTGGG
>JBJFHQ010000204.1:0-2556 GCA_051893755.1 Oscillospiraceae bacterium | reverse complement strand
CTCAACGAGGCTGGCGGAATCTATGCAGTAATGAACGAGCTGGACAAGAAGGGGCTGCTCCACACAGACCTTATCACCGCAACGGGCAAGACCGTGGGCGAAAACATCAAGGGCTGCGTAAACAAGAACCCCGATATCATCAGACCTATCGAGACTCCCTACAGCGAAGAGGGCGGAATCGCTGTACTTAGAGGAAATCTCGCCAAGGACGGCTGCGTAGTTAAGCGTTCGGCTGTTGTTCCCGAGATGCTTACCCACACAGGTCCCGCTAAGGTATTCGACTGCGAAGAGGACGCACAGGCTGCTATCCTCGGCGGAAAGATCGTTGCAGGCGATGTTGTCGTTATCCGCTACGAGGGTCCCAAGGGCGGTCCCGGCATGAGAGAGATGCTCAACCCCACATCTGCTATCCAGGGCATGGGACTTGGCTCGTCGGTAGCGCTTATCACCGACGGACGCTTCAGCGGCGCTTCCAGAGGCGCATCTATCGGTCACGTTTCCCCCGAAGCAGCCGAGGGCGGTATCATCGGCATCGTTCAGGACGGCGATATGATAACCGTTGACATTCCCAACTGCAAGCTCACCCTCGACGTTCCCGAGGAGGAGATAAACCGCCGTCTTGCTGAATTTACTCCCAAGAAGAAGGAGCTTAAGGGCTATCTTAAGAGATATGCGGCTATGGTAACATCTGCTGCACAGGGCGCTGTTCTCAGAGAGGATCTGTAATTCATGTCGGAAGAAAAGGTAAAAGGAAGATTTATCGGCAGGATCGTGCTGACGGTATGCTTTATCATATGCATTGCGGCGCTTATACTGTCGATGTACTTCGGCGGTCAGGCAAAGACTGTTAACGAGTGCTACACCGCAGTTATTCGTGAAAATTCCTCGGATATGACGGAGCTTTTCGCCGATGAAGGCACAGGCTCGTCGATGTGGGAGGCACTTTCCAATGAATATTCGTCCATGAAGTCCCGGTTTGAATTTGAGGATAACTCAATAATGCACGTGAGGATAAATTTCAAGGGCCGCCGTCAGAGCTCACTTACCGAAGGAGATTTCCTTTACACCGTCACCTATTATGATGATAACGTCCACGACTGCACCACCGAACAGCGGACTATGACGCTTGTCCGCGAGGGCACAAAGTGGAAGATAGCTTCTGCCGATATACAGTAAAATAACCGACTGCCGGGCTTTTGCCTGACAGTCGGTTTTTTGTATATTGATTTATAGCAAGACACAGAAATAGACTGACAAAAGGAGGCGAGGGCAAGGCTTGAAGAGTTAGGAACGAACCCGCAGGCAGGCTTGCCGCCTGTCAAGGGTGAGTGACGACACTATTCAAGCTTTGCACTGCCGAACTTGGCAGGATATTTTTGTGGATCGCTATGGTTTTCAAAGAAGAAAACGTCCGCAGGAGTGCCGTCCTCGTAGTCGACTTCCTTGTCCGGATAGGCTTCGATAAGCCGATAATTCCCGCCCGTGAGCTCGCTGACCACCTTGTTCCAGAAATAGACCGAAGCCGTATTGTGAGGGTGACGTTTCAGCTGCCATCTGCCGTGATGCTTTTCCAGCAGCTGCCGAACAGCTTCCCGTCCCACTCCCGAGCGGCGGTATTTGTACATCACGAAAAACTCCGAAAGACAGAAGTCAAGCTTAGTCCCGGGGACCTCTGGGTAATCGCTTACCATTACAAACCCTGCAAGTTTGCCGTCCACTCTGATAAAATAGGGAAAACGGTTTTCCTCTTCAAAGTAGCAGTCAAGGTATTCATATCCGTACAGACCCTTTTCGTCCACGTCCTTTTTGTCCCACTGCGAAAACTCATACTGATATTTTTCAAGGAGATCATTCAGTATCTCCTTTTCGTTTTCCGTTACAAGCGTCAGTTCTACCATGCTTATTACCTCCGTCGTCATTTTTTTCATTATATCAGATTTGCCCTTACCTGTCAACCGCGAATTTTCCGCCGAAAAGAATAATATAATGATAAAAACGATCATCGGAGGATAGCTATGGGACTTGCTGAAATTTTCCTTATCGGAGTGGGACTTTCTGCGGACGCCTTTGCAGCTGCTGTCTGCAGGGGGCTTGCCATGAAAAGGCTCTCTGTCAAAAGCATGCTGCTCATCGCCCTGTTTTTCGGGGGCTTTCAGGCGCTGATGCCGACTATAGGCTATTTTCTCGGAGTACGCTTTGAATCGCTGATAGTTTCAGTCGATCACTGGATAGCCTTCGGGCTGCTGTCCTTTATCGGCGGGAAGATGATATTCGACGTGATATTTCATAAAGACGGCTCCGATGACATTTCCGAAAACTCCGACGGGATAAGGCTTTCAGAGCTCATCTGCCTTGCCGCAGCCACCTCGGTGGATGCTCTCGCCGTGGGGATAGGCTTTGCCTTTCTTGGGACGGATATACTGCCTGCCGCCGCAGTTATCGGGATCACCACCTTCACCCTCTCTGCCATAGGCGTTTTCGCAGGACACCGCTTCGGCGGAAAATTCCGCAGACAGGCATACATCGCAGGCGGAGCTATCCTTATCCTTATCGGCG
>JBJFHQ010000203.1:0-2602 GCA_051893755.1 Oscillospiraceae bacterium | reverse complement strand
GTGATTATTACCGTCGTGCCTTTGCCCTCTTCACTGAATATCTCCAGCGTACCGCCGTGCATGGTAACTATCTCGTCCGCTACCGCAAGCCCAATGCCTGAACCTCGCCTTGTATGATTCGCTTTGTAAAACTTCGTCTTTATCTTCGGCAGGTCCTGCGGGGATATTCCGCAGCCCGTGTCCGAAACGGCTATCTCAATATGCCCTTGGTCACTCTGCACAGCCTGTATCGTCACCATTCCGCCCTTATCCGAGTATTTTATCGCATTGTCTATGATGTTGATAAATACCTGCCTCATGCGGTTTTTGTCGCCGTATATAAAGGGCAGCATATCGGGCTCGTCATATACTATCTCGATATTCTCCCTTTTTGCCTTTTCCGTATATATAAGCACAGCATCGCCCAGCTCCGCAAGGATATCCATTGTCGCCTTGTTCAGCGTGAACTTTCCGTTCTGTATCCTCGAAAAATCAAGGAGCTCTTCCACCATCTGCGACAATCTTTCCGCTTCGGTGTTGATGACCTTCATTCCCTTGACGATAGTTTCCTTGTCATCGGGCATGCAGGAAATAGTCTCCGCCCAGCCCTTTATGGCAGTAAGCGGCGTGCGCAGCTCATGGGATACGCTGGACATGAAGTCGTTTTTCATCTTTTCCGACATGGCAAGCTCGTCTGCCATGTGATTGATGATATCACACAGCTCGCCCAGCTCGTCGTTATTGTTCTTTTTCAGTATACGGACGGAAAAATCTCCGTGAGCGTATCTTTTGGCAGTCTGACTTATCTGCTGAACAGGTCTTACAATGGAGTTGACAAAGTACATTCCCGAAAAGAACATCAGCGCAATGATAGCCACATACACCGCTCCCAGAGCGATAATATATCCCCTGACCGTCTTATGGACGTTCTCAAAGGAGGAGACCAGTCTTATAGCACTGTATTTTCCCGTTTTATCGGGAGTCATGACGGTCACCGCGATTATGCGCTCTCCCGTATTTGCTTTTCCGAGAAAATATCCCGAGCTGCCGTTTTCCACAGCATCGTAATAATCGTCAGCAATGATATCGGAGGATATATTGAAGCCCGATGAGGTTATTTCTATCTCACCGTCGCTGTTTATCGCCATAAGCTCCATTTTGTCCTGATCCGACCAGTTTTCAATCATTGAGTGTATCTCAGACGCAAAGGTAACAGGGCTGTCGGTATAATACTGCTGGAGTATTCCCGTTATGGTGTTCATTTTATTGGTGATATACTGTCTTGCTCCCGACGTGTAATAGGTATTGATAAAAACAGAGACCGCAAGCACCACCAGAAAAAGCACTAAAATAACCACGCCTAAGCTGTTCACCAGCCAGCGCTTCGTTATTGTAACCTTGTGTGACATATGATAATGCTCCAAAAATTATTTATCGCAGCATAACAGGAAGCAAGAAGCAATATGATCTTGCCTCCTGCTTCCGAAAATGCATAGTATTATTCTTCGTCGTCCTCTTCGCCGATGTCCTCGTCCTCGGTGATGACTTCATTCTTTTCCTCGGCTTCGGCTGCCGCTATCTCCTCTTCGGAGGGACCCTCTACCTTTTCAATTTCCGCTTCATCATCATGCTCCGCTCTGGTGAAGGAAACTATTCTTTCCTCGCCCTCGGTGCGCATTACCTTAACGCCCGTCGCATATCTGCTCATAATGCGGACATCGCTTACTCTTATGCGGATAATTACGCCGTTTGTGGAGATAATGATAAGATCGTCGTCCTCGTCCACTACCTTTATGCCGCAGACATAGCCCTTGTCCTCGCCTGCCTTGTAGTTGAGAAGCCCGTAACCGCCTCTCTTCTGTATCCTGTAGGATTCAAGCTCGGTCCTTCTTCCGAGACCCTTGTCGCTGATAGTGATAACGCTTGCGCCCTCACGGACCCTTGCCATAGATACAACATAATCGCTGTCACGAAGCTTTATCGCCTTTACTCCGTGAGCGGTCCTGCTCATGGGACGCATGCCTGTTTCCTCGATACGGATAGCATTTCCGTTTCTGGTGGCGATGATAAGCTGATTGCTTCCGTTTGTAAGACGTACTCCCGCTATCTCGTCGCCGTCGTCAAGTCCGATAGCACGGAGACCGTTCTTGCGGCAGTTTTTGTACATTTCAAGGGGAGTGCGCTTTATCTTGCCGTTCTTTGTCACCATGACAAGATACTTGCCCGGCTCAAAGTCCTCGGTCTTTATCATGGCAGCTATCTTCTCGTCCTCGGCAAGAGGCAGGAGATTCACCACATTGATGCCCTTGGACTGCTTTGAGCCCTCGGCTATCTCGTAGCATTTCAGCCTGTACATGATGCCCTTGTTGGAAATAAACATAACATGATCATGAGTGGAGGATATGAACATCTCGTCGATGAAGTCCTCTTCACGCTGCTTCATGCCGGAAACGCCCTTGCCGCCGCGGTTCTGGGTCTTATAGGTGCTAAGCAGCTGGCGCTTGATATATCCGTTGTTCGTGAGGGTGACAACGCACTCTTCCACGGGGATAAGGTCCTCAACATCGACCTCGCCGCTGATAGACTGTATCTCAGTCCTTCTCTCGTCGCCGAATTTATTCTT
>JBJFHQ010000202.1:0-2604 GCA_051893755.1 Oscillospiraceae bacterium | reverse complement strand
GCGGCAAAATTTGCCGAAAAGACGTGCGTATACGCCTATGTGGACAGGTTCTGATGCTTTCAGTCTCCGCAAAATCCATATATGCAAGCTTTTGCCTGGCTTCAAGTTCAATTTCTAATGTCGTTTACTATAGAAGCTTCTATATATATAGTGCAGAAAAATCCGTTTGGTTAGGGCTCAGGCGAAAATTTTTCTGAAATAATTATACTATACATCATTCAAGCCGTCAATAAGCCAAAACAGGCAGATACCTCTCCTGAAGTATCTGCCTGATGCTTTCCTCCGTATCACATACCTATGGAAGCGCCGCTCAAGCCGCAGGCATCGTTTCCGACACTCAAAGCTCCGTCACTGAGTGCGTCGGGAAACGATCCTGTCGGCGGTCCCCCGATACTCTTCGGGCGGTCACTTAATGCACATATCAGGATACGCCTTCCATTCTTTTAAAAAAATTATATAAATCAGCAATTTTTTGTAGACATTTTCAACGAAATATGTTATAATATGTTATACGAAATCATTTGATTCAGATCAGGCACAATATCCGTAAGGAATAGCTGCATGATACACTTTAAGGAGATCAGCTATGTCATACTATTATAATGATACAAAGAAATCCTTGAGAAAAAAGATATTATTTTCATCCATTACGGTTCTGCTGCTTCTTGCTGTTGTAATGGGAACAGTGAGCGTATGCGTGGTTGACAAGCTGTCGGATACAAATTCAAAGAAGATAATGACACAGCTTTGCGAAAAGGAAGCCTATAAATTCGACAACAGGCTGAATCTTGTCAAGCATTCTGTGGATATTATTAACGAATATGCAAATGAACTGCAGTATATGAGTGGTATCACAGATGTTTGTTCAGATGAGTATGAACAGCATATCAAGGATTTTTCCATCGCAGTTGCCAATCAGACAACAGGCGCGCTTGCCGTATATTTCAGATATTCCCCTGAGTTAGCAGGCAGCGGTACAGACGGCTTTTTCTGGACAAGACGCAGGGATTCCGATAAATTTACGGAAACGGAAGTCACAGACATTCTTGCATATAACTCCAGCGACGTGGGGCATGTTGGCTGGTTCTATATCCCTAAGGAAATGGGAGAGCCTACATGGATGACGCCGTATTATAATGAAAATCTTGATGTATTTATGATCTCATATATCATTCCGATGTATAAGGACAACGGCGAGTTCATCGGAGTTATAGGAATGGATATTGACTTTGCGACTATCGTCAACGAAACTAAGAATATTGATATTTACAGCTCGGGGTCTGTGGCGTTTGTGGACCTGAAGGAACGACTCAGCTATTCCTCGGACGACAGCGGTGCTATTGAAAGCTCAAAGCTTTCAAATGCCCTGTATAACCATATCACGACTATCAATAAATTCAGTGAATTGCTGGAGATCAGCAATAATGACGGCAGTACCTCGGTAATATGCTGCGAAAAGCTCAGCAACGGTATGATGCTGTATGTTAATGTTCCAAGGAGTGAGATCGACAGAAACCGTAATTTTCTGATGATGCTTTGTATTATTATAACAGTTCTGATATTTGCCGTTTCAATTGTCTTTATCAGAAAACGGACTATGCATATAGTATATCCTCTGGAAAAATTAACAGAGATCACAAAGCAGTATGCAAGCGGCGATTGGTCCGGACAATACATATCAGATACGGACGATGAGATAGAGAATTTATCGGAGTGTATCTCTCAGATGGCAAAGAACACGCAGGATTACATTGAAAGGCTCAACACCCTGGCACGTACCGATGCCACAACAGGAATAGGAAATAAGACAAGCTATCTTGAGATGATAGAAAAGGTCCAAAAGAACAAACACAACAAGTTTGATGAATATGCTGTTGTGGCAATGGACCTGAATCTTCTGAAAAAAACAAATGATACCTACGGTCACGAATGCGGAGATATTCTGTTAAAAGAGGCTTCAAGGTATATATGTCGGGTCTTTGCAAAAAGCCCTGTTTTCAGGACGGGCGGCGATGAATTTGTAGCTGTTCTTTATACGGACGATTATCAGAACAGATATGAACTTCTCAGACAGTTTGAAAGCGGCATGAACTATCCCGTAGAGGGTATCCCGGGAATGGTTTTGTCAATTGCTTTCGGAATGGCAGAGTTTTCAGCTGATAATCCGGATTACGAAAGTGTATTTGAACTCGCTGACGAAAGAATGTACAGAAAAAAAACAGAGATGAAAATGCTGCGGCAGGGCTGAAGGTGATATTATGAAAAACATCAGAATGACATTTGTGCTCGTCATCGTAACAGTGGTTTTGTGCATGAGCTGCTCGATCGCTTTTACATATAACAAGACTAAAAGTCTTATGCGTGACGAATATGAAAATGAACTGCGTGTCGAATCGGGGATGATCTCAGGGGCTATCGAGAACAGCTTTCTTCGTCCGATAACCGTTTCCGAAACAATGTCAAAGGACCTTATCATGTATAAGATACTGAATGTAAATTCCAAGGATGAAGCAAAGGAAATGGAACAGGAAGCAAGCGAATATCTGACCTCTATAAGAAACGGCTTCGGGTATTCCATGGTTTTTGCAGTCAATGATGCGTCAA
>JBJFHQ010000201.1:0-2610 GCA_051893755.1 Oscillospiraceae bacterium | reverse complement strand
ATAAGCTATCTGGGATATGATCCGGGGAAGGTGGCGGCGGATACTCTTAAGGCGGGAAGTATTTTAAAGAGGCTTGACAAAATTGGCGGAACTCCTGCGGGGAGTGCTTCAAATGTTTATGCAGGAATATCTGAAAACACCTTGACAAATAACAACAAAAGTGATAATATAATCGTAGGAACAACTGACAACTTTAATCGTAAAACCAGTCTTTATACCAGTAGCGAAGACCTTAAAGCAACAAATCCAAATTATAGTACAGGCGAATATAAGTGGACAAACAACTGTCAAAGATGTGCTCCTACTTATGAAATGCGCAGGCGCGGATTTAATGTCACTGCTTTACCGCTCCCCTGTTCAAATGTCGAAGATGATCCTATTGCAAGGAATTGTTTTTCTGTTTGGAACAATATATCAATTCGTTCATTTTCCACAAAAGATGACGTTATCAACGCAATGAGCAAATGGGGTGACGGAGCCAGAGCACAGATCCGAGTAACATTCCAAAACAACAAAGGTCATACATTCATTGCAGAACAGCGAGGGACAAACACAGTATTTATTGATCCGCAAACCGGTTCTGAAGATTGTGAAAGCATTTTTGAATCTGCTATTCCAAACGGTATTTTTGCAAGAATTGATAACGCTTCGGTTAATCAAGATATAATAGGTCTCTGTTGTAAATAAGGAGGGTGTAGCATGACAGAAGCAATGTTCTTAAATGATGTAAGCTCATTTTTAACAACATCTTTCTCTTTGTACGGGAAAGAATACTATGTGATATCTAATCTTTCTTCGGATACAAACACTATCGTATTTACTGACGAAAATGGAAACGACATCCCTTTCAAAATTGGTATTGGTACACCGTCGCTTCATGCAGACAGTATTTTCAATTCCGTCGAGGACTTACTCGATAAATTTGAAATTAACAAGTTACCACTTAGAAAGCATATTCAGAATATCCAGAATTGGAATGCAATTGCATCATGATTCTTTGACAGTCATATTATAAATCACTAACCACCCGTAAAAGGCGGTTTACAGAAAGGCGGCGAATATATGGACGAAGAAATTTCAAAAAGAAAGCAGGAAATTCAGGAGCTTAAAGAAGCTTGCAAGCCTATTGTGGAGTTCCTCAAAAACAAGCACCCCCATTACAGTGTTACAGTTGATTCCGTTTCAATCAAACTGAATGAGACCGTAATGGGAGCCCCGATCGATTAACCTACCCGTGAATAGCGATGAGTTTTATCAATCACAGAAATTTCATCTCCTAATGACGAAGAGGATAAGAAGCTGCGGTATTCTGATTCGCTAACATCATAATGATGATATACCGCACCGCTCATAAACTCGACCTCAAGCACATTGTTTTCCCAACCCACGCTTCGAATACGAGAGGAGTCAACTGCCATTCTGCGCATAAGATTCCCTCCTTTCCGATTTATATATAAATTATATAGCGCATAGCATTTATTGTCAATAATTAGCCGCTCAGAAATGGGCGGTTTTCTCATGCGCATACCTTTCGAGTATGCGCTTTTCAGCACTCTGTACAAAAACAGGGTGCTTTTTTTATTTCAAAAAATTATCAAAAACCCCTTGACAAGCACAAAAAAGATACTATAGTCTAAAATCAGCGGCAGGAGGAACAGTGTTATGGATATAAACGGATTGGAATATCAATGCCCTAAGTGCGGTGAAATGAATTATCCTGCGCTGACGGAGGAAAAAGCAAACATTGATGATACGGAGCTGATCTTAAGCGTATTGACGTGTCCGCAGTGCGGAGATGAAATTGTCGTCCAGATCGACGACAGAAATACCGAAAAGCTTGTCAGACGGCAGATCAGGCTGTATATCCGATCCGCTCTTCTACCCTCCGACCGCTTATCCGAGAAGCTGTCGGAAATATCAGCATTATTGATTCGGCGCAGAAATGAGCTGAACTTACAATATAATGGCCGTGTTTATTATCTTCACGGTGAAAAGAAAAAGATAAGCTTCAATGTACCGAACATGAAAATAAAATCGGGAGGAAATGAATAATGGAAGAAAATGAAGTAACTACACAGCCTGCGGCAGAGTCCGCTCCCGCAGCACCGTCCGGCACCGAGCCGGAAAAGACCTTCACCCAGTCTGAGGTGAACCGTCTGATGAAGACAGAAAAGGAGAAAAGCAAGACCGCCATTCTGAAGGAGCTGGGAGTCAGCGACTTCAAGACTGCAAAGGAAGGGCTTGCAAAGTATTTTGAAACGCTTGAAGCCAGCAAATCCGACCTGCAGAAGGCAACAGAAACGGCTTCGAATTACAAGCAGAGCCTTGACACTGTTTCAAAGGAAAACGATATGCTCAAGGCACAGATAGAAGCCCTGTCCCTCGGAGCAAATCCCGAGACTGTATCGGAGCTTGCAGCAATAGCTGCCACAAAAACGGACGAGAATAACGACATAAAATCCGTTATTAATTCCCTTAAGGAAAATGCGGCTTATTCGGGTTTCTTCAAAAAAACCGAATCGGGCGGCACCGGAAATCCTATCGGAAACAAGCCCGCGGCAGGAATTACCGAAGGCTACGGCGAACGGCTTGCAAAAAGCAGGATCGCCA
>JBJFHQ010000200.1:0-2613 GCA_051893755.1 Oscillospiraceae bacterium | reverse complement strand
GTAAGGTCGTCCGTCAGCAGACCTATCCTGCCCATGCCCGTGTCTATCGCCATATGTACGCGGACTGCTCCGTGAGAACACTCCGAAAGCGCCTGCACATGCTCCAAGGAGACCGCTGCCTGGATGATATCATACCTTTCCAGCGTATCGGCATACTCGGGCGGAGTGTACCCTAAGATCAGTATATCTCCCCTGCACCCGCAGGAACGCAGCTTCTCAGCTTCGTTGATGTTCGAGACCGCAAAAAAGCCTATCCCGCATTTCTCCAGAAACGGCACGCAGTGTATATCATCATGACCGTAGGCGTTCGCCTTCACCACCGCAGCGGGAGCTGTGCTGTCGGATATAAGCTTCATCAGCTCCTTCACATTGTGCTCCATGCGGTCAAGATGTATCTCCGCCCATGTTCTTCTCAGAAAATCCTTCATTATAAAAATCTCCTTAAAAATATTTGTAAATACTTGCAATTCTGTTTTTGATATGGTATAATATCATTGACTGTACGCAGATGTGCATATTAATGAACTGCCGATCAAATCGTTTCCCGATGCCTGCAGCTTGATCAGCGCTTCCTTAAGCACATTATATTTTAACAGAAAGGCGACATCGTTATGGACCTTATTGTTGACAAAAATAAAACAGTGTGCTTCACGGGACATCGTCCCGAAAAGCTGCCCGATAAAGGTGACCCTCGGTCGCAGGTGGTACTCGTACTGAAAAGCCTGCTCCGACAGCAGATACTCGACGCTGTTGATGACGGCTTCGATACCTTTATCACAGGCATGGCGGCAGGCGTGGATATGTGGGCTGCCGAGATAGTCGAGGAGCTTATGGAAAAAAACAGCTCCCTTAAGCTGTACGGAGCCTATCCGTTCAGAAATTACGATGCACGTTACAAGACCCCCGAGGATATCCGCCTCACACAGGATATCGTTTCCCGCGCAACGGGGATAGTTTACGTGAATGAATACTATTCAAACAGCTGCATGTTCGAACGGAACCGCTTCATGGCAGACCGTTCCTCCCGCATGATAGCCGTGATAGGCGACTACAGGACGGGGACGGGCTATACCGTCAGATATGCGCAGAAGGTCGGTCTGGATGTCCGCATCTTAGATCTGAACAGGCTCTTCCCTCAGATGAGACCGCCTGATCGGTCCTGAACCTGTCATCTGCACACAATATTAATTATAATACAAATTTACCCGGTTTTCAATAGTTATTTTAAATTTTTCTTAGTATCATATCCGCTTTAAAGCGGAAAAATGGAGGTAAAAGCTGTGGCAAAAAAGAGTACAAAGATCGCGCTCACGTATGTTATAACCATAGTCGTGACCGTCGTGGTGATACTTACCGTGGGATTTGTCATGATAAAGACAATGAACCGTTCGGGCAGCATCAGCGACATTGAGGTGACAAGCTCCACCGAGCCCGAGGTGTACACTCCGGGCGTGCTGGACAATCAGACTACCCTGTTCGTCCTTGACGCAGAAGACAGAATGACCGCGTCCGCTTTCGTGCTGACAAGGCTTCTTCCCGCCGAGAAAAGACTGGTGATCGTGCCGCTCCAGAGCGACATGTATGCCACTGTCAACGGCGTGGAGGGCACTATCTACGATTTCTACAAAAGCGACGGCATTCAGGGCGCAAAAAGAGCAGTGGAAAACGTCTGCGGACTTACCGTGGAAAAGTACATGATATTCAACAAGTCAGGCTTCGAGACCATGGCTGCGCATTTTGAAACGGTGAACCATGTGTTCTCCGACACGCTTATCTACGAGAACGAAAAGACAGGCGAGGTGACCGTTATCCGCGAGGGCAACTGCTCGCTGGACCCCACCACCATGCGCAAGGCGTTCACCTATCCCAACTACAACAACGGCGAAACAGAGCGTGCCGCTGTTATAGGCGAGGTTGTCACCGACTTCATCAACGCTTCGGGCAAGCGGCTCCGCACAAGCATGGACCAGATATTCAACGGCATCCTGAACAGCGGCGCTGAGACCGACATAACCGTCTACGATTACGACTTCAAAAAGGAAGCCATGCAGTACATGGCGGACAATTCGGGCGAATGTGCAGAGCTGGTGCTCCCCTCGGGAGTGTACGACGCAGAGGGCAGGTACGTCCTTGACGCAGCCTTTGTTGATTCGCTGAGATCATGGTTCTCGCTGGACATCTACGGTGCGGACGACTTCTCCGACGACGACACTATGCCCATAGACAGCACAAGCGAGCTCCCCGCAGCTTACTCGGCAAAAGCAATGGAATAAAAATATCGGCAGCTATTTTTGAATGGTATTTCAAAAACAGCTGCCATTTTTATTCTGAAATCAAATCAATTGATTCATTCCGCTCCAGTTCACTCAGAAGCTTATATTTAATAGATAATACATCGGGCTGTGTAGGGTTCATTTTTACTCCGCGATGAATCAAACGATATATATTTTTAGCCTTTTTATCCAGCACGTCTCTATATTTTTGACTTTTGATCACCAACGGAACACCGTTAATAGTATAAGGACGCTCAATATAATCCTCTGTTATCGGAAACATATCCTGTATCAGAAAAACGCTTTTGCTGCCGCCAATTTCAATAATATGCAGAATATC
>JBJFHQ010000199.1:0-12053 GCA_051893755.1 Oscillospiraceae bacterium | reverse complement strand
TCTGTTGCTCTTAACCTCTTCAAATCAAAGTATGACGGAAACATTGAATGGTATCCTACAACTTGGGAGACCCGTTACAATGACCTTTCTACATATATCCTCGGAGGCGAGGGAATCGACTTCTTCCCCTGCGATACAGCAGCTCTTCCTAAGGGCGTTATCTCCGGAATGTTCCAGCCTGTTGACGATTATATCGACATGAACAGCGACCTCTGGCAGGAGTATGCTTCTGCTATGGAGATCTACAACTTCGCAGGCAAGCACTATGAATTCGTAAACAACGTTACCGCTGAGCAGGTAGTTATCTACAGCAAGAAGACCATTGAAGAAAATGGTCTGGAAGATCCCTACGAGCAGTGGAAGGCAGGCGAGTGGAACTGGGATACCTTCAAGGCTTCTCTTATGGCTTATGTTGATCCCGACAACGACTGCTACGGTCTGGACGGCTACTGGGCTGAAAAGGCTCTGTACCTCTCTGCAGGCGTTCCCGCTGTTTCTTCTGTTGATGGTACTCTTACCTGCAACCTTATGAATGAAGATCTTGAAAAGGCTATGAACTTCGGTTATGACCTTTATAACAACAATCTCATCATCAACCGTGAGATCTTTGACTGGTCCGAACAGCCTCAGTTTATGGGCGAGGGCAAGGAGCTCTTCTACATCTGCGGCATTTGGAGCGTTAATACCGACCCCGCAACATGGGTAACAAAGATCGATCCCGATGATCTCGGAATTGTTCCCGTTCCTTCTCCTGCAGGCTCACCTAACTACCAGGCTGCTACACTGGACGGCTGGTGCCTCTGCAAGGGCGCTTCTAATCCCGAGGGTGTTGCACGTTATGCAGAATGCACCATCCTTGCAAACAAGGACGAAGCTGCTATCGCGATCAGCGACCAGAAGCTCAGAGATGACGCTCACTGGAGCGATGAGCTTATCCAGATCAACAAGGAGATCAACGATATTGCAAGACAGTATCCCGTTGTTGACCTTGCTACCGGCGTTTCTACAGACGTTGCAAGCCTTACAACCGACGGCGGCGACCAGGTAGGTCTGAGAGGCGCATTCCACGGCACCGACTGGGCTACTAACAGAGACGAGATCTCTGCAGTTGTTTCCATGCTCGTTGACGAGGCTGACCAGCAGATCAAGGCTCTCGGCTGATAAAACAATAGAATAACAATCAAGCTTTTAAGGAACCGCTGAATTATCAGCGATTCCTTAATTGTATAATTTCATTTAAGGGGTCGTTTTTTTATGAAAAATGTAAAAAGGATCATGGCGGGCATCATGTCATTTTCTATGGTGATCGGTATGACAGCATGCGGAGACGAAGCTGACCCGACAGAAGAAACCACCTCTGAAACTACTACCACAACTGCAGCTACTGTTGCGATAAATACCGCAACTCTTAATGAAGAGGACCAGGATACACTGGATTCAGTCGCTGATAAGCTTATCGATCAGGAGCTTGAAAACAAAACTATCAAGTGGCTCGCACACTATGATATCAATCCCTCCACAAGCGGACAGAGCGAATCTGTGGCTCTTAATCTTTTCAAATCAAAATATGAGGGAAATATCGAATGGTATCCCACTACATGGGAAACACGCTATAACGACCTTTCCACCTATATTCTCGGCGGCGAGGGTATAGATTTCTTCCCCTGCGATACTGCAGCTCTTCCTAAGGGCGTTATCTCTGGAATGTTCCAGCCTGTTGACGATTACATCGATCTCAGCAGCGAGCTCTGGCAGTCAAACGCTTCTGCAATGGAGATCTACAACTTTGCAGGCAAGCACTATGAACTCGTGACAGGCGTAACTGCCGAGCAGATCGTTGTTTACAGCAAGAAAACCATCGAAGAAAACGGTCTTGAGGATCCTTACGAGCAGTGGAAAAACGGCGAATGGAACTGGGATACATTCAAGGCATCTCTTATGGCTTTTGTCGATTCCGATAACGACTGCTACGGTCTTGACGGATACTGGAATGAAAAGGCTCTCTATCTTTCCGCAGGCGTTCCGGCTATTGAATCGGTAAACGGTACCCTTACCTCAAACATTACCAATGATAAGCTTGAACAGGCAATGAACTTTGGTTATGACCTGTACAACAACGGTCTTATGTTTGATCTTGCTCTCTTCGACTGGGCTGAGCAGCCTCAGTTCATGGGCGAGGGCAAGGAGCTTTTCTACATTATCGGATCGTGGGCTATTACTACCGACCCTGCAACCTGGACTACAAAGATCGATCCAGAAGATCTTGGAATCGTTCCCGTTCCTTCTCCCGCAGGCTCGCCGAACTATATGGCAGCTACTCTTGAGGGCTGGTGTATCTGCAAGGGAGCAGCAAATCCCGAAGGCGTTGCACGTTTTGCCGAATGCTCCATTCTTGCAAGCGTTGACGAGGACGCGATAGCTATTTCCGATCAGAAGCTCAGAGACGACGCTCATTGGAGCGATGAACTGATACAGATCAATAAGGAGATCAACGAAACTGCAAGACAGTATCCTGTTGTTGACCTTGCAACGGGCGTATCCACAGATGTTGCAAGCCTTACAACAGAAGGCGGTGCGGGTGTTGGTCTCAGAGCGCCTTTCCACGGCACCGACTGGGCAACTGACAGAGACGAGATATCAGCTGTTATTGCAATGCTCGTTGACGAGGCAGACCAGCAGATAAAGGCTCTCGGCTGATCAATCTCAAAAGACATCTTTTCCGCCCCGCTGTTTTATGCGGGGCGTTTTCCATTAAGGACATCACCGTACAAAACTCCCCTGTCAGCTTTGTGCCGTGCTGCCAAATAATAACAATCGGAGGATAGAAATGAAACCGTCACTGAAATTCATAATCGGAGAGATCGGAAGCGGAAAAACATACCATATGACCGAACAAATTCGTCGGGACGCAGAAAATGGTATTTCTTCCATGCTTATAGTCCCCGAACAGTTTTCCTCATCTGCCGAGCATATGCTCTATAATTCACTTGGGATCTCACTGTATAACAGGATACATGTGGAGACCTTTACCAGGATCAGGAAAAGCATACTGAAAAAAAATCGCGGCATCGGCGGAAAAGTCCCGAATGAAGCCGAAAAATCAGCAATTATGTATACCGTGCGCCGAGAGCTTGCAAACACCGGACTTAAGCATTTTTCGGGTCAGATAAGAAATCCAGCTTTTACCTCCGCATGCCTGAAGATCGTCCGCGAGCTTGAAATGAACGGTATCACATCAAAGGAGCTGTCCTCCGACAAGATATCAGACCGTGAGCTGTCGGATAAGCTTGCCGATATTGCTGCTATCTGCGACGCATATGACCTCAGGCTCACCGAATGCGGCTACAAAAGCTCCCTTACCGACGGCGAGGAGATCGCAAAGGAAGCTGCAAAAACAGGCTTTTTCAACGGAATGAGCATATACATCGACGGATTCAAAAGCTTTACTGCCGATCAGCTCCGTCTTATGGAGATCATGAAGTCACAGGGAGAGCTTACTGTCTGCCTTCCCACTCCCTACAGCACGCCCAATTCCTCCCCTGTTTTCTCCACGGTCAACGAGACTATGGCGGATATTATCGGCGACGATACCCCTGAAATAGTGACGATCGACTCGGAAAATGACCGCTTCACCGATTCTCCAGATCTCAGGGCTCTGGGACGCTCCATTCTCCGGGACGAGGAATCGGAACCCTTCAAAGCAGAACATCTGCATATCGCAGAGGCTGCCGATATCTACGCCGAAGCAGATTTTGTCTGCACAAATATCAGCAGACAGGTCAGAACTGGCAAATATAAATACAGCGATATTGCCGTGCTCTCACGGGATTTTGAGAATATCAGCCCCGTCCTTGAGGACAGCTTCCGCAGATATGATATCCCATATTTTATTGATTCACCCTGCTCCGCTGCCTCCAGACCGCTGCTCATTTTCGTGATGACGCTTCTGGAGATCGCCTCATCTCCGAATCCGACGACAGAAATGCTCCTACGTCTAATGAAAACGGGCTTTACTCCCGTTCACGAGCTGCACATCAACGAGCTTGAAAACTACTGCACGGAACACGGCATCGTTAAGGAAAGCATCGAAAAAATATCCGACAAATATTCCGCCTTCGAAGGTATGTATGAAAAGCTTATCCGCTTCGATCTCTGCCACGATAACGATGAGATAAAGGAGCTGTTCGATAAGCTTAACGATACAGATGCGATCGCAGCAGCACGTATCGGCATGATAAAAGCTGCGGTGCTTATCCCGCTTCTGAAGTTCAGCAAAGCCTGCGGCGAAAAGAATACTCTTAAGGATATGACCGAAAAGCTGTGCGAGCTGCTGAATCTGTTCCATTCCGCCGATAAGTACTCGAACAGATTTGACGAGACCTCCGCAGAGGGACGCGAAGCTGTCCGTATAAGAAACTCTCTTGACAAGATAATGCAGTCGTTGTCACATGTATCCCTTACCGCCTCCACCGACAGCTTTTCCTTAAAGGAATACCGCGAGCTTTTCGGCATAATAGCTTCCGATGTGAAGCTCTCCTCCCCCGCTCATTCCATAAACTGCGTAACTGCTGCCTCTGCCGACCGCGCAAGACTCGACTCGCCTAAGGTGGTTTACATAATGAGCGCAGTAAACGGTATCTTCCCGTACAAGGTCACCGAAAGCGGCATCTTCTCCGAAAGAGAGCTTGAAATACTGGAAAGCTCCCTTGACCTGAAATTCAACGAGCGCCTTTTCAGAATGACTGCCGAAGAGAATTTCATTGCGGTCAGCTCCGTCTCGGCACCGTCAGATGAGCTTTTCATCACATATTCTCTGTCGGACGCCTCGGGAAAGCCTCAGTATCCTTCTCCCCTTACCGACTTCATAATTGCCCTGACAGACTCCGTACCTATCGCCGTTTCAGAGCTCGGCGCGGACTTTTTCATAACAACTCCGAAGTCTGCTTATTCGGAGTATGTGAAAAATCTCGGAAAAACAAGAGAGCTCCCTCCTGACATGGTATCTGCTGCCGCTGCCGCTTACGGCGATGATATCAGAGAAATACTGCTTTCAGCCGAGCGTTACAGTCGTAATATCTATTCGGGAGATGTTCTGCGGCATCGTATCTCAGAAAAAACCGCCATGGCTGTTTACACGGGAAAGGACAGCTCTCTCAGCATCTCTGCAAGCCGTATCGAGGATTTTGCAAAATGTCCGTTCATGTTCTTCTGCAAAAAGGGGCTTAACCTGCAGAATGTGAAAAAGTACGAGTATTCCTACAATGTGCACGGAAATACAGTTCACTATATTTTCAGCGTACTGCTTTCGGAGATCCTCAGTAAGGCTAAGGAAAATAATATCACCTTTAACGAGCAGTTTTCCTCGTACTCGGAGGACGAGCTGAAAAAACGCATCAGATTCCACATGGAACAGTATTTTAAGTCGGAATATGCCGATAAGGGCTTCGAAACCACGCCGTCTCTTCTGAACACCTTCCGTAAACAGGAGGACGTTATCCTGGAGATCATACTCCATATGCAAAAGGAATTTTCTCCTGCCAATTCAAAGTTTTCTCCTGCAGAATTTGAGTTTTCTATCGGTAAAAACTATGGCAGACCGAATGAGGACATGGAGCCGTGGAGGCTCGACATCACCACAAAGAACGGCAAGCAGGTACCTGTTAAGTTCTCGGGCTCTGTGGACAGGATAGATACCTTCACCGACAAGAGCAGCGGACAGGATGTAAATTATATCCGTGTGATCGACTATAAAACCGGTCAGAAGGATTTTGATTTCAGCGAGCTGCTGGACGGCATCAATATGCAGATGCTGTTGTACCTTTTTGCAGTCACCGACGGGAACACCAACAGCAAATACAAGGATTTCTCTCCTGCGGGAATCATGTACGCCCACTCCTCCGCCGCTCCCTTTAAAAATGAACATAACGGCAGAAGATTTACGGGCGATGCGGACTCTGAGCTGAATAAAAGAATAAACGATAATCTGAAAATGAACGGCTTTACCATAAACGAGATAAATATCATCAGAGCAATGGAATTTAAGGCGGAGGGAAAATATATCCCCCAGACTCTGAACTACCCCGATGCGGAAAAGCAGATAAGCTCACTGATGTACAGCAGCAAAGCTGTGAATGATCTGTTCGGTCATCTGAGAGCGGCTAAGTCGGAGTATTCTGATATTGATATAGATGCGTTTATCTGCAATGCGATATTAAAGTCCGACCCCAAAATTATTATCGACCGATTCGACAGCAGTCTCAGTGCCGCAACAATGCAGCTGTTTGGAAACTGTGCCCGGCTGTCAAAGGATGTGAACTTCACTAACAGCGCATCTGCATTCCTCGAAACCTACGATGTTTTCACCCGTTTCGACCGTAATCATTCCACTCCTGCGGAAATGACTATCCGAAAGGATCTCAACGATCAATTATCCGTGAGATACGATTCGAAGAAAAAGCCCCATAAAATGCCTGATGAAAGCTTTGCTCTGACTTCCGACGAATATGAAAATATCAGGAAATTCACCATAGGCAAGCTGAAGGAACTGTGCTCGGAAATATGCAGCGGAACAGCCTACGCACAGCCGCTGAGATCGGATGCTCCATGCAGCTACTGCGATTACCGTTCCATATGTGAAAACTGCGTCCCCACACACGAATCCTATAAAAACTCATGCGCGGGAGATGACGAAACGATCGATAAGATCAGAAAAGGAGAAATCAAATGAGTGCTCAATTTACCGACGAACAGGAATACGCCATTAAGGCTGACGGAAGCTTTATTATCGTATCAGCTGCCGCAGGAAGCGGAAAGACCACTGTTCTTATCGAAAAGCTTATCCGTATGCTCTCCGACCCCGAAAAGCCCGTAAAGGCTGAACACCTCATCGTCGTTACCTTTACAAACGATGCGGCGGGACAGATAATCCGCAAGCTGAACAAGGCCATCAGCAAGGCTATTTCCGAATGCGGCACCGACAAGGACAATGCCGAGAAAAAGGCATGGCTCATCAGACAGCAGAGCTATCTCGGCGCAGCCAAGATATCCACCATCAGCTCCTTCTGCTTCAATCTTATCCGCAGTCACGCCGATAAGCTCGGCATCACCTCCGATTTCAGGATAATCGACGAACAGGAGGAAAATCTCCTGCTGATACGCTCATTGGAGGAAACGTCAGACGCATGGTTCCGGGATGAAAACAGATCTCAGAAAATATCCGAGATATATTCCTACTTCAACTACTTTGACAGCAAAAGCTCCGATATGTTCAGCAAATATGAGGAGCTTATCAATTTCAGAAATTTTCTGCTGTCTGTCCCTTTCTCAAAGGAACGATTCGTAGATCCCTGTCTTGATGAATACAAAAAGGGCTATTCAAACCCCTTCGACCCATTTAAGACCCTATGCGGAAAATACTATTCCAAAAACTATTTCTCCGCGCTGAACGACCCCGAGGTCAAAAAAAGCTCCGACCTGATCTACTCCCACTGGAACAGGCTTTTCACCGACACAAATTTCCAGTCAGCTCTTAAACCTACTATCAAGCAATATCTTCTTGATTCCAAGGATTTTATCGGCAGTCTGCACAGCTTCCTCAATTCAAATAATGTTGTGGATTTTTCGCAGGACAGCCCCGCTCTTACTCCGCAGATATGGGAGCTGGCCGTAAAGCTGTGCCGCAGCGCCGTCAAGCCCAAGGCAAAGGTCATACTCAGCATCTGCAAATCTGCTGATATGGAGGATAAGGCGGAAGAAATAACCGCAGCCTTCGATAAGATATACACTGTGCTCAGCATAACTCAGGATATCTACCCCTGTACCGCAGCAGAGCTTCAGTCTGATTTTGTGAAGCATTATGAGAGGCTCTCGCTGCTCATTGAATTCATTGACGACGTAAACGCAGCATTCGACAGGATAAAGGCAGAGAAAAACGGTCTTTCCTTCTCGGACGGCGAGCTTCTTGCTTTAAAGCTGCTCGGCAGACTTGACGGAGATAAAATTGTAAAGACCGAGACCGCAGAGGAGCTTTCCAAGGAATTTGAGCTTATCCTCATCGACGAATTTCAGGATTCCAACGACCTGCAGGACATGATCTTCCGTCTTCTTTCAAACGACGGAACATCGGTTTCCGAGGGAAAGAACATGTTCGTGGTGGGCGATATCAAGCAGTCCATCTATAATTTCCGACTGGCAAACCCCAAGCTGTTTTACGGCTATCTGAGATCCTCTGTGCCCTATTCCGAGAATACCGACTCCGATAAACCGAGAAATATCCTCCTCAACAAAAACTTCCGAAGCAGCAGGAACGTTATTGATTTCGTCAACATGGTATTCGGAAAGCTCATGACCGAGGAGCTGGGGGGCATCAATTACGATGACACACAGAAGCTTATCTACAGCGAAAAGGTATGGGAGGAACAGAACCCTTCTGTTTCCGAGATCGTGGGCGACACCGATACGGAGATACTTCTCGTCGATCTGAACAATACTCCCTTTTCCGACAAGCCCATAGAAGACACTCAGCCCGATCAGGGCACCGACTCCGATGAAAAAGAGCCCGACGACGATATCCCCGCTGAGAAGCTCGAAGCACAGGCAGTTGCTCTGAAAATATATCAGCTGCTCAAGGAACACGAAAAGCTTTCCTGCCGCGATATCTGCATTCTCTGTTCAGCAAACAAGGACGCGCCCTTCTTTGCCGAAGCTCTTATGAATCTCGGTATTCGCGCCAGCCTCGATAACCGCAGCGAATATATCGCCTCACGCGAAATATCCATTATGCTCAATATGCTTAAAATACTGGATAATCCTCACAACAACACCGCTATGGCAGGAGTGCTCATGTCACCGATGTTCATGTTTTCAGCCGATGACACTGCTGTGCTGAATGTTCTGCGCAGAAAGAGAAGCTACTATTATGCTGTCAGAAAGGCTGCTGAGGACAAGGCGTTCATTTCTGAAAACGATGAAGCACAGTTTGCCGACCCCGATCATATCCACGATATCTGCCGCAATTTCATCGACATATACGATCATCTGAAAAAGTGTGCGGCTGTCATGGATCTGGAGGATCTGATCAGACAGATTTATGCCGAGACAAACATTGTCGAGATGATGTCTCTGTATCCCAACGGCGAGACCAGACGTGCAAATCTCAATCTGCTCCCGAAATATGCCGCAGCCTATGAAAAAAACGTTGCCTGCGGAACAGGCGGGATCTACGGATTTATCCGCTACGTTGATGCGGCAGCCCCCAACAAAAACTCCGATTTCAGCTGCGGAAGCTCTTCCTCCGAATCGGACAACGCCGTTTCGATAAAGACTATCCACAAATCAAAGGGACTTGAATATCCCGTGGTTTTCCTATGCAGGACAAACAAATCTATGCCGAACAATTACAAAAAGGTTTTCTGCAGCATGAAAAACGGCATCGCCTTCTGCGAAAAGGAACAGAAAAGCAGGACCGGCTATATCTCAATGCCTGCGATGATCATCAAACGCGAAGAGCGTCATGAGCTTATCAGCGAACGCATGAGGCTTATGTATGTTGCCATGACGCGTGCAAAATGTAAGCTCTTCATCAGTGGGACCATCAAAATGACTAATGATGACGCCGCAGCAGTTTACCGCAAAAATGCTGTTCCCGCCAACGGGATATTCAAGGCTTTTGAGTACGACATAACCAACTGCTGCCCCGATGACGGAATAAACGGTATCATCAAAAGCCTTTCCGATGACGCTATCACGCCAAACGGCATAGATCCACGCAGTCTGATGAGCATGGGAAATGACATGCTCACATGGATACTTGCCGCCCTTGTCGCAGACGGCACCGTTCCTTATACTCTGTCAGATCAAAATGCAGCGCCATCAAGATCTGTAAATGTAAAGATAAAGGCTCTCCGCGCAGACAAAGCTCTGACCCGCAGCCTCTCTGTGGACAACAAGCATAAGCAAAGCGATGAAAAAAGCTTTATTGATACCGCTCCCTCCCCCGAGTTCCTGCAAAAGCTGGAGGAGCTCAGAAAGTACGATCTGTCTCCCGAATTCGCGGCGGACAGGGAAAAGGAAAATATTCCTGCCAAGCTGACCGTTACCGAGATAACTCACAAGACCTCCGAGGAGGACGTGGAGAAGATATATTCGCACTTCCTCCCCAAGTCGGACAGGTTCGATGTGAGCGAAAAGACGGGCGGAAAGCTTTCTGCAGCGGAAAAAGGAACTGCAGTCCACGCATTCATGCAGTATGCCGATCTTAAGTCTCTCTGCGAAGGTCTGAGTACCGAGGAAGACCCTGTGGGCTCCATGGCACAGCAGCTTTACTTCGACGGACTTATCGAACAGGAAGCCGCGGATTTCATCACCGAAAGCGATACTGTCAAGCGCCGCGTCATAAATTTCTTCACATCTCCCCTCTGGACAGACTGCATCTCCAAAGCAAAGGACGAGGATATTATGGCGGAACAGCCGTTTCTCGCCAAAATTTCCGATATTTTTGACATAAACGGCACAGAACCTCTTGACTTGCGGCTGAAAACATATTATAATGATAATTATAGTGATACTTTTGTACAAGGTATTGCCGATCTGATAATAAAGACTGATGATGGGTTTATTATCGTTGATTATAAGACCAACGAGGGAAAAACTCCGTCGGAGCTAAAAAAAATGTACGAGGTCCAGATGCTTCTGTATACCCGCGCTTTTGAAAAGATATTCGGTCTTGACGAAGGCTCCGGAAAGGCTTACATTTATTCATTCGGCATTGACAGCGATTGTACTATCAAAATAAAATAATTCGGAGGAGATTCTATGTCACAGTACAGAACAGGCGCACCATCACAGCCCCAGTCATCAAAACGCAATTCGGGTGTCCCCGGAGGAGCTTATCTATTATCGGCGATAATTCTCGGTGTTTTCATTCTCATTTCCGCAATTATTGTCGGAAGCGGTCTGAAAAAGCTGTCAGCAGCACTGACCGAGCAGAGCTTTTCCGACAGCTACTCTTCCCCCGATACACTTACCGTAAATTCTCCCACAGCTAAAAAATATCTGACCCAGAGCGAGGCTGCGGCTTATCTCAACGTATCAGAATCCGATATTTCCAAGGCAATAGCCGACCACAAGATAGACGAGTACATCACCACCTCGGAGGGATATTCCATTTCCATTGAATCTCTCGACGACTATTTTTCCGACGAGGCGTACCAGATACAGATGAAGCTTAATTCCGAAGAATAACAAAAAATCGTGCCGATATCATGCTTCGGCACGATTTTTTATTTGTCTGCGTCCTTTTTCCAGATAAGGGGCTCGAAGGTGTTTTTCAGTGTCTTTACTATTCCGTTAAGGTCTCTGCTCTCGCTTTGGATATCGTTGTCGGGACGGTTTCCTATGGTGACGTACTCCTCCGTGCCCGAAAGCTCCCGAAGCTTTGACAGCATGTTCTTTTTGTCGGCGTTTTTGTTGTATATCTTTATGTAGCTGAATCCGGGATAATCGTCCGAGGGATAGGACAGTATCTTAAGCTGCCCGCTGTATTCGCTCATCAGCTTTTCGTACAGCGGTTTTATTTTTTCGGTCTCGTCTATGACCATGATGTAGATTATCCTGTCTCCGGGGGAGGGCTCCTTATGAATATAGTTTCGGTAGGGAGAGCATTTCAGCGAATTATAGATAGAGCTTTCCGCAGTGTTTTCCAGCTTGTCATAGTAGATTATCAGCGTATCGTCGCAGAGGGCATTTATAAAGCAGTTTATCCCGCAGCGGCGTATCTCACCGATGATGACCCCTGCCGTGGCATTGGAAATCACATACGCTTTTAAGTATGTATTTGCCTTCATATCGTAGAGGGCTGCTCCGTCCATGACAATTACGGGCAGCTTTAAATTGATATCACCCACAGGCTTCATAAGCGAGGCGGGTGTGCGCATCGTGGCGACTGTAAAATTCAGTCCGTCCTCCAGCATGCGGTTTATCTCCACCCTTGAATAGGGCGTAAGCATTTCCGTTACGGGAGCAAGCATGTCGTCCAGCTCGGTAATGAAGAGGAT
>JBJFHQ010000198.1:0-12071 GCA_051893755.1 Oscillospiraceae bacterium | reverse complement strand
GTTATCATCGCATTCCCTATTGACAAAATAAGAAAAATGTTATATAATAAATTAAAATATATTGTTAAGATTTTTTTACGATAAGGGAAATTTTAATGGTGAATGTGGATTATAAAAAGCTGAAATTATCGGTGATCATATACACTGTCCTGCCGATAATTTTCTTCTATGTGGGATGGCTTAACACTGCGGCAGCAATTATTTTTACGCTCCTTATCCTAGCGGCAGCAGCTTTTTCAATGCGCCGCGCAGGCAGCGCTGACGGTGAACGCGAGGGTATCTCTGTAAGCAAAAGAAATTTGGTGATACTTGCGGCGATCGCATTTGCATGGTGCTTTTTCGGGGGACAGGGCGGTTTTGTGAGCCAGACCTCCGATCATTTAATAAGAAATAAGATCATTTCGGATATGATATTGAAGGACTGGCCGGTAACTTATTGTGACGGTCAGAATATGCTCTGCTATTACATTGCATACTGGACCATACCCACTTCGCTGGGAAAGGCGGTTTTTCTCATATCCGGAAGTGAATTTGCGGGACTTCTGACCGGAAATATCACACTGCTTCTTCAAAGCTTTGCCGGCGTGTTTCTGACGTTTCTTCTCGTGTGTGTTCTGACCTGCAAAAACAGCAGCCCCCGTCCGATACTTGCAGCTGTAATGTTCATTCTATTCAGCGGGCTTGATATAATAGGTCTGATACTGACCGGTCAGAGTGCCGGTGCAGACCATTACGAGTGGTGGGCGTCCCACTTCCAGTTTTCCTCCAATACCACCTGCCTTTACTGGGTATACAATCAGACCATACCGATATGGCCTCTTATGCTGTGCCTGATAAACGAAAAGAAGATGAAGGATTTCGCTTTTCTCGGATTACTGGCATTTCCGTACGGACCTTTCCCGTTTGTGGGGATAGTGCTGTTCTGTCTGATAAAAGCGGCAATACTGCTCGTCGATGGGGCAAAAGAAAAAAATATGAGATCGGAAATTATGTCTGCGCTGTCTTTGCAGAATATTATTTCGGTATTTGCTGTTGCGCCTGTTTTCATATTATACTTCACATCAAATATTATACTGAATAGCGGAAATTCTCAGGGCTCGGCAGTTCAGGATGAAATATATACGGGATTTCGTCTGCATAATGTGCTTACAGGCATTGTTGCTGAAGGCGATATATTCGGGTTCCTTTCCTTTTTGGGAACGCATTTTTTATTTATTCTGCTGGAGGTCGGGATATATTCGATACTGACGGTGATCGCTTACAAAAATCGGGAACGGACAATGATCATTGCAGTTACTGTTTTGCTTATGATGATACCGTTTTTTCAGATCGGATATTCATACGACTTTGCAATGAGAGTTTCGATTCCCGGTCTTGTATATATATGTATTATGATGATCAGGCTTATCCATGATAACCTCCCTGACGGCAGGATCGGCGATCTGATCGGACTTTTCAGGAAAAACAGATTCCTTGCAGCAGCCTGTCTTGTCATGTTTTTCGGTTCCCTGACTCCGATACGTGAGATACAGCGGGAACTGTTTAATACTATTGAGTATGCAGTACGTTCGGATGATGGACCTGAATACTTCAGCGGATTTGATTATGATCGGATAATCACTCTGGAAGACGAAAATCAGAACGGCAACTTTTTTGCTGTCAATTATAAGGGATCGCCGTTTTATAAATATCTGTGCAAGAAATAACAGCGCTTGGAGGAAAAAATGAAGGTAGTGATTCTTTCGGGAGGTTTTGGCACGCGTATTTCCGAGGAGAGCAGCTTTAAACCAAAACCGATGATCGAAATAGGCGGAATGCCGATATTATGGCATATCATTAAGGAATACTCGTACTACGGCTATAATGAGTTTATTATATGCGCAGGCTACAAGCAGCATATTATCAAACAGTGGTTTGCGGATTATTTTCTCTATACCTCCGATATTACTTTTGATTTTACCAAGGGCAATGAAATGATAGTTCATGACGTTCACGCCGAGCCATGGAAGATAACCGTCGTGGATACGGGGCTTAACACTATGACGGGTGGACGGATAAAGCGTGTTCGGAAATACATAGGCGATGAGCCTTTTATGATGACCTACGGCGACGGCGTGTGCGATGTCGATATTTCCGAGCTGGTCAGGTTTCATCGCTCTCACGGAAAGATCGCCACACTCACATCGGTAATGCTTGAGCAGCAGAAGGGTATACTCGATATCGGCGGCGATAATGCGGTACATTCCTTCCGTGAGAAAAATATAAATGACGGCGTTCCGATAAATGCAGGATATATGGTACTGACTCCCGAGATATTTGACTATATCGAAGGTGATGATACTATTTTTGAAAGGTCAGTGTTGGAAAGGGTTGCTGCGGACGGTCAGCTGATGTCCTACAGGCACAGCGGCTTCTGGCAGTGCATGGATACAAAGCGTGAGAAGGATATGCTGGAAAAGCTTTGGGAAAGCGGTAATGCTCCATGGAAAAAATGGTGAGGGATATGCAGCTTGAGCTTTACAGGGGCAGAAGGGTGTTCGTTACAGGTCATACCGGCTTTAAGGGAACATGGCTCTGTAAGATACTTACAATGGCAGGAGCACAGGTCACGGGATATTCTCTGCCTGCGCCTACCGAGCCAAGCCTTTTTGAGCTGTCGGGTATTGAAAAGGATATTACTTCCGTTATCGGCGATATCAGAGACAGAAAGCGGCTTATGGCTGCTTTCGGCAGGTCGCAGCCTGAGATAGTATTTCATCTTGCGGCGCAGCCTATTGTGCTGGAGGGCTACAGAGAGCCTGCTTATACCTACGAGACAAACGTAATGGGCACGGTGAATATTCTGGAATGTGTAAGAAATTCCGACTGTGTGAGGTCATTTCTCAATGTCACCACCGACAAGGTGTATGAAAATACGGAAAAGCGCGGCTGCCGCGAGGATGATCGTCTGGACGGCTTTGACCCGTATTCCAACAGCAAATCCTGTTCCGAGCTTGTGACTCATTGCTACAAGAGAAGCTTTTTTTCGGACGGCATACCCGCAGTCTCTTCCGCACGGGCAGGAAATGTGATCGGAGGCGGAGATTTTGCCGCAGACAGGATAATCCCCGATTGCGTCAGAGCTGCTCAGAAGGGCAGTGATATAATCGTCAGGAATCCATATTCCGTGAGACCCTATCAGCACGTTCTTGAGCCGCTTTTTGCGTATCTCATGATAGCACGGGAACAGTTTGAGGACAGCTCAAAGGCAGGATACTACAACGTTGGTCCCGATGAAGGGGACTGCGTTTCCACAAAGGAGCTGGTACGGCTTTTCTGCGATAAATTCGGAGATATCGGCTGGGTGGATGCTTCGGAAAAAAATGCTCCGAGAGAGTCTGCGTATCTGAAGCTGGACTGCGGACTGCTTAAGAATACATTTGGCTGGGTGCCTCGCTGGAATATTGAAACAGCCGTTGATAAGACTGTGGAATGGCTGAGAGTGTATCTGGACAAGGGAAGTATTTCCGATATTATGGAAAAGCAGATACTCGAGTTTATGAGGGGATAAGTTATGTTTGAAAATATGACCGAGGAACAGGCAAAAAATCAGATACTTGATATGGTGAGAGAATACTGCGATACCTTTCACAATAAAAAGAAAGCCTTTGAAGAGGGAGACCGTATCCCTTATGCGGCAAGAGTCTATGACAGCGATGAAATGGTAAATCTTACAGACAGTGCGCTGGAATTCTGGCTTACGAGCGGAAGGTTCACTGAAGAATTTGAAAGCGGATTTTCCGCCTATCTTAATGTGAAATACTGTTCCCTTGTCAATTCAGGTTCAAGCGCCAATCTGCTGGCGTTTATGGCACTTACCTCGCCGCTTCTTGGCGACAGGAAAATAAACCGCGGCGATGAGGTGATAACAGCTGCCGCAGGCTTTCCTACTACCGTTGCGCCGATAATACAGTACGGAGCGGTCCCTGTTTTTATTGATGTGACCATTCCTCAGTACAATATCGACGTTAATATGCTTGAAAAGGCTCTTTCGCCGAAAACCAAGGCGGTCATGCTTGCGCATACTCTGGGTAATCCCTTTGATCTGGCAGCAGTGAAAAGCTTTTGCGATAAGCATGGTCTATGGCTTATCGAGGATAACTGCGACGCGCTCGGTTCGTGCTGTACGATCGGCGGAGAAAAGCGGATGACAGGAACTGTGGGAGATATCGGAACGTCAAGCTTTTATCCTCCGCATCATATGACAATGGGCGAGGGCGGAGCAGTTTATACAAACGATCCGCTGCTTGCAAGGATAGTCCGCTCTATGCGGGATTGGGGAAGAGACTGCATATGCAGCTCGGGCTGCGACAATATCTGCGGACACCGCTTTGACCGTCAGTACGGCGAGCTTCCTCTCGGTTATGATCACAAGTATGTTTATTCCCATTTCGGATACAATCTGAAGGCGACCGATATGCAGGCGGCAGTGGGCTGCGCACAGCTTAAAAAGCTGCCGGGATTTACAGAGAAAAGAAAGGCAAATTTCAAACGTCTTATGAGTATCCTCGCGCCTGTTTCCGAAAAGCTCATACTTCCTCAGGCATGCGAAAATTCCGAGCCGTCATGGTTCGGATTCCCGATGACCTGCGGAGAGGGCATCGACAGAAATGCAGTTGTACGGTATCTTGAAGGCAGGGGTATCCAGACAAGGATGCTTTTTGCGGGAAATCTGATCAGGCATCCCTGCTTTGATGAGATGCGGAAAAACGGCGAAGGCTATCGTGCAGTAGGAGAGCTTGCAAATACCGAGCGGATAATGCGGGATACCTTCTGGGTGGGCGTTTATCCGGGAATGACCGATGAAATGACAGATCATATCGGAAGGACTATCATAGAAGCGGTCAGCAGCGGGCTTTCCGAATAACGGAATGCGCTTTCTGCGGACAGCTTTTTGTCATATTTGTAATGAAACGGGTGAGCAGTTATTATGAAAAAAATCAGCGTGTTGGTGCCCTGTTATAATGAAGAGGAAAACGTTGTACCGTTAAGTGAGGCTATAATTTCGCAGCTTTCGGCTTATGAGGGAAAGTACGATTATGAGCTTATATTTATCGACAACGATTCCAAGGATTCAACACGCCTGAAGCTGACAGAGCTTTGCAAAGGTAATAAAAAGATCAAGGCGATCTTTAATGCGAAAAATTTCGGACAGTTCAACTCTCCTTATTATGGGATGCTGCAGACCACGGGTGACTGTACTATTTCAATGTGTGCGGATTTTCAGGACCCTCCCGAAATGATACCGAAATTTATTGCCGAGTGGGAAAAGGGCTATAAGATCGTCTGCGGCAAAAAAACTTCCAGCAGGGAGAATAAATTTGTACGTTTTCTGCGGACCTGCTACTATAAGCTGATCAAGAAAATGTCTGATGTGGAGCAGATAGAACATTTTACCGGCTTTGGACTGTATGACAGGGCATTTATCGACGTGCTCCGCGAGCTGAAGGACCCAACTCCGTTTTTAAGGGGGATAGTAGCCGAGCTTGGCTTCAAGCGGACGGAGATCCCCTACGAACAGCAGCAGCGCCGTGCAGGCAAAACCAAAAATAACTGGTACACTCTTTATGACGCTGCCATGCTGAGCTTCACCTCCTATACCAAGATCGGTATGCGTATCGCTACCATATTGGGCTTTTGCATAGCATTTCTGAGTCTGCTTATCGCACTGGTGTATCTGGTGCTGAAGCTGATGTTCTGGGACAGCTTCAATATGGGATATGCTCCGGTCATGATAGGCGTATTTGCTCTGGGCGGCGTACAGCTCATATTCATCGGGATACTGGGTGAATACATATTGAGCATTAATACACGTGTGATGAACCGACCGCTTGTTATTGAAGAACAAAGGCTGAATTTTGACGATGATGATCAGGATGACAACGGAAATGAACAGTAAAAAGATCGCTGTGGTAACAGGAGCTTCGGGCATGCTTGGTCTGGCGCTTATCCGAAGGCTTTCGGAAGAGGGGTATTATATCTATGCAGTTGTGCGCCCCGCTTCAAAGCGTATCGGAAATGTTCCAAAGGCTGAAAACATAAAGATAGTGGAATGTGATCTGTCCGATTACGCAGGACTGCCTGAGCTGATCGGAGACGGATGCGGTTTGTTTTTCCATTTTGCGTGGGAAGGTACCTACGGCAGCTCCCGTAATGATATGTCTTTGCAGATAAAGAACATTCACGGAGCACTGAACGCAGCAAAAGCAGCCAAGGAGCTGGGCTGCAGCGTTTTCGTGGGAGCAGGCTCTCAGGCTGAATACGGCAGACATGAGGAAAAGCTTTCGCCGTATACGCCCACAGCTCCCGAAAACGGTTATGGGACAGCAAAGCTGTGCGCGGGACAGATGACTCGGATATATTGCCGCGAAAACCATATCAGGCACATATGGGACAGGATATTCAGCGTTTATGGGGAATATGACGGTATGCAGACAATGGTGATGTCGGCAATAACTCATTTTCTGAACGGCGAAAAACCAAGCTTTACCGCAGGTGAACAGCTATGGGACTATCTTTACTGCGAGGATGCCGCTGAAGCGATATATCTTTCGGCAGTCTGTGGTAAGGACGGAAGCGTATACTGTGTAGGCAGCGGAAAGGTGCGTCCGCTTAAGGAGTATATTTATGTTATGCGGGACGCTGTCGGCTCAGGGCTTGAAACAGGACTTGGCGAAATCCCCTATTCCGATAAACAGGTCATGTATCTCTGCGCAGATATTTCCACGCTTTCCGAGGACACAGGCTTCAAGCCAAAATATTCCTTTGAGCAGGGTATCGCCAGAACGGTTGAATGGCTCCGGTCGGAGCGGGAGCAATAATAGCGCAATAGCAAAAGGACGATCATATTTACATATAAACCGCGGTTCTGTCTGACCGCGGTTTTTGCTTACTGATAATCATAGGGCATTGCCTGCGGCTTGAGCAGTTTTTTTGTCTGCACTTTTATAGGGGAATTATAGTGAGGACAAATGATTGCGCAGGAGCAAACATATTCAGTGATTTAATCTCATCAAACTGTTTAAAGCTGAAACTCAATCTAAACGGCCAATGTCTAATATTATGTTTGACTGTTTGCTTGATTTGCAGGCTTTATTACAGATCGTTGACAGAAATTGATTTCCGTGAGAAAAATCGCGTATATCTTGACAAATCCAGCCGAATACGGTATAATTATAGTGTAAAAATGTTATAATGGATCAATTAATGTAAAGTTGTTAAGCGAGAACGGAGCATTATGAAAAAAATATTGGAATGCAGTTTTCACAGAAAAATACTTATCACCTTATCGGCAATGGCGGCGCTTATCATACTGTCTTGTATCATATCGGCGCAGATAAGCAGACTTGAGGAAAATTCCTGCTGGGACGTGCTTCATCAGTATGTTTCCCATACCTCGTCAGAGATAGAGTCGCAGATATACAACGATCAGGAGCTGCTGGAAAGCATTGCGAATATAATATCCGATCAGGATGATATTGGCTCTGCCGAGGTGCAGAAGATCATCGACGGATTCAAGCCCAATACACTGACCGTTCATATAGGACTGCTTCTTCCCGGGGACAGAGTAATGCTCCCGAACAAGCCTGTGGGAGGTACCAACGGAGTCCTTTCCTTTGAAGAGGAAGCGGCTCTGGGCAGGCATGTTTCGGATAAAAGCGTCAGCATAAGCAATAAAAATAAGCCCGTGATACGCAATTTTGTGCCTGTGGTCAAAAACGGCGAAACTGTTGCCATGCTGTACGGAGTGGTCGATCTGTCGCTGCTGCCGGATGCCATAGATTGCAGCGCATACGACGGTCAGGCGGCTGTGTATGTGGTCGACAGCAAAACGGGCGATTTTCTCGTGGATACATGGCATAAATCCCTTGGAAATATTACCGATCTCGGCAACAGAAGGGCTAAACGGGGATATGATCATGATGAGCTTCTGAATGATATGTATCAGGGAAAAGCGGGGCACTGCATCTTTGAATCGGAAACCACCGGGAGCTATCTGTATTTCTTTTATGAGCCTATGTCCGTTAACAGCTGGATGATAGGGCTGTCAGTTTCCGAGGGTATGGCATTTGGGAAAATGAAAAAGGTGAACGGTCTGCTTATCGGATTTATTGCGGGGGAGATACTTATCCTCGGCATATATTTTGTGTACATCCTGAAAAGTACGGGGAAGGAGCTGGACGAAAAGCAGAAGCTTGCCGAAAGAGATCTGCTTACGGGACTGCTCAACCGAAACAGCTACGAAAGGAATCTGTACAGATATGCCGACAGCTGTGAAGATGCTCTCACATGTATCTATATGGACGTTAACGGTCTCCATGAGCTTAACAATACCAAGGGTCATGCTGAGGGAGATAAAATGCTCCGCACTGTCGCCGACGCAGTTCATGACCGATTCGGTGACAGGGACGCTTACCGTATAGGCGGCGATGAATTTGTTGCTTTTGTGAGGGACGGAGAGCATGAGCAGATCGGCAGAATGATAAGCGAGATAAATGACGAGATGGCAGAGCACGGCTATCATGTTTCCATAGGCGTCTGCCGCTGCGAAAAGCCCATAGATACAGACAGTCTGATAAAATCTGCGGAGTCCATTATGTATGACGAAAAAAAGCGTTACTACGAGCAAAAGGGCGAGGATATGCGTTCAAGATGATTTTCTGACATCAACGGAATGATCTCTTCGGGAGGAGCAGCTATGTCCGATAAATACAGGCGGGTAAAGGGGATATGTACTGCCGCTGCTGTGCTGGCGGCTGTGGGCATCTGCGTCTTTACGCAGAAAAGGCCGGACAGCTTTGAGCCTGCCGCTCCTGTCGCTGTCACTGTATCGGACGAAGAGCATTTTGCGGACGGATATGATGTGATAATTCCCGGGACCACGGCGAGCCGTTCGGACGTTATCGACCTGAACGCCGCTTCAGCAAATGAGATAGCAGGCATAGACGGCGTGACAAAGGAAGCCGCCGAGATGATAGTTTCCTATCGGAATGAAAACGGAGGCTTTACCTCTGTGGAAGAGCTGAAAAACATCGACGGTATCAGCGAGCAGGTGCTGAAAAGTCTTGAAGGCTGCGTGTTTATCAGCGCGGAGACCGTGAATATCACTGTGATAAATATAAACGAGGACTCCGCCGCCGCTTTTGCGGAAACTTGCTCCGAAACAGATGCAGAGCTTGCGGAGATATCGGAGATAGTGTCCTCTGCGGTGAGCATGGCGGAAGCTGCGGAGACTGTTCCTGCAGATGAGGATATCCTGCCCATAGATATCAACACAGCGGACAAGGACGAGCTTATGAAGCTCAAAGGCATAGGAGACGCTGCTGCGGAGAAAATAATACAGTATCGTCGGGATAACGGGGGATTTTCCTCCGTGGACGAGCTTCTCAATGTGAACGGAATAGGCGAGAAAAAGCTTGCCGATATAAAGGAATATGTCTATGCTTCGGCTTCATATGCTTCCGACGAAACGGCTGAGGAGACTGTGCATGAGGAACAGACTTCACAGCTTATAAACATAAACACCGCAGGGCTTGAAGAGCTTATGACCTTGGACGGTATTGGCGAAGTCATCGCGGGACGGATAATCGAATACCGTGAAGCTAACGGAGCATTTGGCTCTGTGGACGAGCTTATCAACGTAAAGGGCATAGGCGAGAAAAAATTAGAAGCTATACGTGATTTTGTATGTGTGTAAAAGTATAATCAGGAAAAATAGGCGCATATTAGTAGAAATAAAATTTGCGCAGGCAAAGGAAAGGAATTCTATATGAAAAGAACAATTGCTGCCGCAGCGTCGGTGCTGATCGTTATGAGCATGTTTACGGGCTGCGGGAAGAAAAATCAGGAAAATACCGCTCAGTCGGAAACCACGATGTCCGTTTCGGAGACAGTCTCCGAGACCACACAGACAAGCGAAGCTATGACCGAAAGCTCCGTATCCTCCGAGACCTCTCAGGAGACCTCGGGAGAAGCTGTTGAAACGGTAAATCCCCTTAATCATCTGGCGGAGGCTGCTCTTGCAGTGGGTGAGTGGCCTGCTATGGCAGAGGTCACCGATGAGAATATTCTCTCGGATTATTTCCTGCTGGACAAAAATAACACTAATTATAAGAATCTGATAGTCATGCAGTGTCCCATGAGCGCCAACATGAGCGAGCTTATCATCATCGAAGCAGAGGACACCTCCGCTGCTGCCGACGACCTTAAGGAACGCCGCAAAAAGGCACAGGAGACCGACGCTTTTTATCCCGCCGACGAGGAAAAGGCAAAAAATGCCATTGTGGGCACTTCGGGAGACTATGCTTACTATATCTTAAGCTCCGAGCCCGAAAAGTCCGAGGAAGCTATTCTCATGTCAATTGAGTGAACAAAACGTGCCGGATAAATTGCGGTTTATTCGGCACTGTCTTTAAGAAAGGCGATAAAATGGAACAGAAAAAACATGATCCATATGCGGACTGTCCGCCCTATTTATCGGAGTATCTGCGGTATCTGCGCGTTATAAAGAACCGCTCCGAAAAGACCATCGAAGCCTATTTCCGCGACCTGCGGATATTCCTGAGGTACATAAGATTCACCACCGAGGACCTGCCCGAGGATATGAGCTTTTCGGAAATACCTATAAGAGATATCCCTTTTGACAGGATAAAAAATGTCACCCTCGTGCAGATATACGATTTCCTCGATTTTGAGGCGCTGGACTGCAAGAACAACGAACGTACCAGAGCACGTAAGATATCCGCGCTCAAGGGCTTTTACAAGGCGCTGTGCAATAATAAGCTCCAGAGCTATCATTCGGACAATAATCCCGTGGAGTTCACCGAGTCGCCCTCTATCAGAAAGACTAAGCCGAAATATCTTGCTCTTGACGACAGCAGAAAGCTCCTTGAAAATGTCCCCGACGATGCCTCCAACGATTATGTCCGCGATTACTGCATCATCACCCTGTTCATCAACTGCGGCATGAGACTTTCCGAGCTGGTGGGGCTGAACATCGGAGATATCGACTTCAACGATAACACCATGCGCATCCTCGGAAAGGGCAACAAGGAGCGGATACTTCATATCAACCGTGCCTGTCTCGATACTATCAACGATTATCTTGCTGTCCGCCCCGAATCGGAGGAGGAACCCAATGCGCTGTTTTTAAGCAGGCTCGGCAGACGCATCAGCCGCCGCCGCGTTCAGCAGATAGTGGAAAATGCGCTGAAGGCAAGCAATCTGGACAACAGGGGACTGTCCGTACATAAGCTGCGGCATACGGCAGCAACTCTTATGTATCAGCACGGAAATGTGGACCCTCTTGTGCTTAAGGAGATACTGGGACACCAGAGCACAGCCACTACGGAAATATATACTCACCTTGCCAATGACAATATCCGTAAGGCTCTGGATTCCAACCCTTTGGCAGATGAAACTAAGGACCATAAGAAAAAGCCCCCAAAATCGGAGAAATAAAATACGGGTACGGAACAATATGCTCCGTACCCGTTTCTTTATGCAGAAATTATTCGTCTGCTTTCAAAGCCTTCTGCTCGGTCTTGTATTTGAAGAACTGGAGCCCTGCGATTATCGCTCCGCCGATGATGAAGGCGATGATATTAAATGTGCCGAAGGTCATGGCAGGCTGTGGGTCGTCCAGTGTTTCGGGACCTTTTACAATGGCAAACAGTGAGCCTGCCATCATTCCGAGAATGAAATACATCATTGCACAGCGGTGCTTCTCAAGGGCTGCCTTGATCAGCCTGATAACGAGGACTACTCCTGCGACGATGCCCAGTCCCATGGCGATGATTATGCCGATGCCGCTGAAATTCAGATGCAGCAGGTCCTTTACCGCCGTGATTATCGGCATGTATACTCCGAAAATGAGCATAATGGTGGAGCCCGAAATTCCCGGGAGGACCATTGCGCAGACCGCTATCGCTCCGCAGACGAAGAGAAAGATGTATTCAGCTGCAGAGGGTGCGGAAAGATCAAGTCCGCTGCCGCCGCCTACCGGATTAAACAGCGTGATAAGCACCACAAGG